>DAOPZE010000025.1:0-23338 GCA_035353255.1 Candidatus Cloacimonadota bacterium | reverse complement strand
GCTTTACCACGAATCTGCATAATTGCTATGATGCCGATCTGGTCAAATTCGCGGATGGTTCTTATCTTTGTGCCTACACAGATAATGACGGTGCCTGGATACAAAATCGTGATGTATACTACCGTCAGATCAGCCCGAATGGAGCTCCCATGGGAGATCATCCTACGGTTTTGTGCAGTGAACGCTATCAGCAACAGTACATCAGAGGGGCGATCCGGGGCAACAAGGCTGTCTTTGCCTGGAGTGACGACCGCGCGGGTATCATGAACAGCGAAACCGCCTACACAGGAGTTTGGGGAAACAGCGTCATCAGCAGTTACGTTGCCATCGATGATCCGCTTGAGACTCCTTCGGTAGTTCCTGAGATCAGCGGTAATTATCCCAATCCTTTCAATCCTTCGACTACAATAGCCTTTGCTCTGCCTGCTGGGGGAGAGGTTTCGCTATCTGTTTTCAACCTCAAAGGTCAGCTAGTCAGGACTATATTGAATGAAGCAGAGCTGGAAGCCGGAAAGCACACGGCGATCTGGGACGGAACTGATAGCACCGGCAGAATCGTGAGTAGCGGAGTATATTTCTGCGCGCTCAAGACCGCAGGGAAGACCGTTAGCAGGAAGATGCTTCTGACGAAATAGACGATTCTCAGATGTTCTTGAAAACCCAGATAACGTCGAAGAACCGGTCTTTCTTTTTGCCTACGGAGGGCATTCTACCACATTCGGCAAAGCCCATGCGCTCGTGAAATGCCAGACTCTCTGGATTGTGAGAGGAGATATTCGCGACCAGAACAGTGATCCCAAGCCGGGTTGCGGCTTGCTCCAGAGCTGTCAGTAGTGATCTGCCAAGACCCATACCGGTGAACTGTGGCAGGATAAAATAGCCTGTCTCCGCGGTGTGCGCGAAACTATCTCTTCCCATGAACCATTTGAGCATGGCAAATCCGACCACGCCTTGTTCTTCAATCTCAGCCACCCACATATTTCCGTCTCTGCAGAGGGAACGTAGTCCGTCCCACGCCTGATACGGCAGAGGACTGAGCGGATATGCCGCCATACTAGTTTCGATGTAGTAGTTCAGGATGTTTATTACTTGTTCTTTGTCATTATCCGTAGCGAGTCTGATCGTAGATACCATCTATTCTCCATATATGATTGTAGTTCATTCAGTGGTTTCAGTCTATATATTTTGGTTTAGTTCAGTTCAGTTTCAATAGCTTGAGGCTAGATCCTCTTGATCCCATCTGCTTGAGCAGATACACGCCGGGAGAGACGCTTCTGCCTTGGTTATCCGTTCCGTCCCAATAGCTTGACTCTCCTTGGTTCGAACTAAGCTTGCGGACAAGCTGTCCCCGCAGGTTATATATCTCCATTTCCCTGGATCGTGCCTTATCGTTCTTGATGCTGATATTCGTTCCCTGTATGAATGGGTTTGGATATGCCGTCAGGGTTAGCGGGTTTAGGATCTGATCGTCATTGGTTGATGGGGTATAGGTGAATATACGAGTATCAGCAACAGGCTGTCCGGGTGATAGCCTGGTGTGGGCTTGGAGCGTGTGGGTTCCCGGGGTGAATTCTGTCAGAACTCCGTCGATATAGTTTCGATAGCTAAGTTCCAGCGAGATTGTCTCGAATGGTTCTACAACGAACACCATGGGGAAATCAATCCACATGAACCCTCCAAGGATATTGTTATCGACTGTCAGATAGAATGTAGGCACAGCGTAGTATTCATGATACCAGGGCTCGCTGGTGTTGTTCGTAAAATTGAGCGTGGCTTCGAGGCTATCCGGATAGACCTCATCAATCTGGAGTTCCCAGTCCAGAGCGGATATCTCGTCCATAGTCTGGAAGTTGTAGATGACCTCGATGTTTCCGACCGGATAGCCTGTGCCGATCACCAATTCGGCCTGGGTCGTATGCACACCTTGAGTAAGAGGTAAATACAGGTATTCACCGATATTCAGGGTGACCGTCTCTCCCGCGTATATGGTGACAGGGCAAAGAGCAGGCAGATAAACAACTCCTGGATTGAATCCATCAACCAGGATATCGGCGATAGTTAAGTTTGGGAATGTGTAGTTCCAAACGTATTGTGTGGGATTGTGCATTCTGAGGGTTCCTTCGAGCAAGTAGGGCTGGATCTGAGTGAGGTTAAAGCCGTATTCCAGAGCCTCAGGATCGGATATCTGCGCGCCAAGCGATAAAGCCAGACAGATAAAAACGAGTAAAACAAGCTTCTTCATTTGAACCTCCCGGATCAAGGCATTTGTGCTATCAGGACTTAAGGTTCATTGATGGAATTATCCTGAATATCTGTCAAGAAAAATTATTCAGTTCATCGCCATATCTATGCGCTTTGATAACAGCTTATAATATGAATATGTTAACGGCATCATCCCGGTATCATGTCCTGTCAGGACAGGAAATGATACCGGCAAGATACCGGAGTGATACCGATCAAACTCCGAAATGATCTTTATCGGGGAGGTTATCCTGAATGACAAAAAGGGACTTGGGGATCAAACGATATAAAAAAGTGGATACAGGAGTGTTTCTCCATAATTCGGAGGGATCCTGAGCAGAAAACCCCGTCAAAGATGCACAGGGCAGGGATGGCAGAGATTCATATATAACAATCGTTTACCTGTTTTACGCGCACTTTTTTCTTGACAGATTCTGGCTTATCATAATCATCACGTCATCCTATACTTAATGGTTAGACTTATGAAACAGAAAAAAACGAAATTCCTATTCATCACTTTTCTGGGATTGCAGATGGTAATGGTAGCCCCTGTAGTTGCGGAACAAGTGACCGGTATCGGGAGTCAGGAAATCAGCCTCGAGCAAAACTCGCTGGTTGTCGACTCGCTCCACACTCAAGAACCACCGGGATTAAGCCCGATCAAGGAATCCATGATCACTTCCTACTATGGTAGTGAATTCCATGGAAGAAGAACCGCAAGCGGTGAAGTATATGACCGTTTTGCGTTGACCTGCGCCCACAAAAGCCTCCCCTTTAACACCCTCTTAAAAGTCACAAATCCCAGAAACGGCAAGTCCGTTGTCGTACGCGTCACTGATCGCGGTCCCTTTACTTATGGCAGACAGCTCGACCTTTCCTATGGTGCTGCCAAAGAGCTGGATATGCTTCTCGCCGGAGTTCTCCGTGTCGATGTGCAAATATATCCTCCGGATACCAGGCTCAGTGACATTCAGCTATTATCAGAGAAAGACTTAGCAGCTCTGAAATAAGCCGGAATGGAATCAATCCTTGTTCGGGCGCAGTGAGCAATGATTGATTCCATAATTTTATCCTCAAGGAAGACTCTCGATGGCAGCAAATCTAAGTGATCTGATCGTATTTTCACCAGCCGTGGCTGAAGCTATAAACGACGGTACTCCGATCGTCGCGCTCGAATCAACAGTTATTACCCATGGTTTACCATATCCGCAGAACTTCAATACTCTCTCGCATCTGGAGAGCGTTCTCGCTTCCGAAGGAGTGACTCCCGCAACGATCATCGTTTTAGAAGGCAAGATCCACATCGGTATGACCGAAACCGAGAAGCAGACTCTCAAGCGTCTGGCACAAACCGGTGACAAACAAGCTGTCATCAAACTATCCATGAGAGACTTACCTCTGGTTCTCGCCAAGGGGGGCAGCGGTGGAACGACTGTTTCAGCAACCATGCTGATCAGCGCAATGTCCGGGATCAGATTCTTTGCCACTGGAGGGATAGGCGGAGTTCATCGGGATTGGCAGAACAGCCTAGACATCTCGATGGATATCGAAGCTCTGGCAAGTTATCCTGTCGTAGTTATATCAGCTGGATGCAAAGCTATTCTTGACGTTCCGGCTACTCTGGAGGCGCTGGAAAGCAAAGCGGTACCGGTCTGGGGCTGGCAGACAGATAGATTCCCTACCTTCTATACCCGTTCGAGCGATTTGCCTGTGGAACAGATCGACACGGAAGAGGAATTCGTCACAGCCTTCAGGCATCACCTGGAGCTATTTCCTCAGGGAACCGGAGTTCTGATCGCCAATCCTATACCCGCAGAACATGAGATCGCTGGGGAGATCATTGAGCCTGATATTCGGGAAGCGATCGCTGAAGCGGCTGAACGTGATGTTCACGGTAAAGACCTTACTCCCTTCCTTCTGGAACGTTTGTCCCAAACTACTCATGGAGAATCGATCAAAGCCAATCTCGCGTTGCTGGAGAATAATGTCCGGCTCGCAGCCAAACTCGCCAAGACATATTATGGAGAATAAATGAAGATCTACATTTCTCTGGACATGGAAGGTATTCCCGGAACCTATAACTGGGAAAATGAAAAGTTGGATCGTCCCCTAGTCCGTAAAGCGATCCGGGATCATATCGAAGACGTCATCGAGGGTATTCACCAAAGCAGACAGAATGATGACATTGAAGAGATCGTCATCGCTGATTCACATTCCGCTGGTGATAATCTCGACTATGATATCACGAGTCTGGACGAACGGTTATATCTGATCTCAGGTTCTCCCCGCCCTCTTTATATGATGCCGATGCTCAGTTCCGAATACAGCCAGGTCTTCCTGATCGGTTATCATGCCGGAACAGGCGCGCTCAAAGGGAATATGGATCATACCTATTCAAACAGCAGGATACAGAACATCAGCATCAATGGCATCAGGATGAATGAATCCCTGATAAACGCAGCCTACGCAGGGCATCTGGGAGTCCCGGTCAGCCTTGTCACAGGTGATCTGGCGCTAAGCAAGGAATTATTGGCTGAAACTGCCATGCCCTGGCTGAAGTATGTCGTCACCAAGGAAGCGCATTCTAAGTTCTCAGCCAAGAATTATCCCAGAAGCGTCGTTGGTAGAGACTTGATCCGAAAGGTTGTATCGGCTTTGACACAACCCAAAGAATCAATTCCGCTTTACCGGTTTGAATCACCTGTGACGCTCAGGATCGAGTTCCACTCTACCGCCATGGCTGATCAAGCCTGTATGATGCCTTATACCAGGCGCATTGATGGCAAGACAGTAGAATACACTGATAATGATTACGAGATAGTCTTCGAAGCGATAATGGCTCTGGTGACCCTAGCAAGTACTGTCGGTATTTAAACAGATCTTTACAGGAAATAAGGGGTGGAGAATTGATATCTCCACCCCTTATTGTATTGTGTCAGATCAATGTCCGGATCTGTGTATTAATAGAACAGGTCTCTCTTTCCGGCTTTCATCTCTTCCAGCTTGCCTTTAACGGATTGTCTCATGTCTTGGTCTTCGATCTGCGTGATCTGGTTGTCAATGAGTTCCAGTCCGGCTTTCAGTGTCTTCTGTGAGGAGAAGTCGTAGAGATATTCGGCGAAGGTTAAGAGTGCATTGGGAGTGCAGAAGCGTTTCACAAAGCCTGGTATGGCGAATTCCATGAAATGCTCGCCCGTGCGTCCGGCGCGATAGCAACTTGTGCAGAATGAGGGAATATAGCCACCCTGGGCAAGCTCATAGATCACGTCATCTAAGCTACGTGTGTCTCCAAGAACGAACTGGCTCTTCTTCTTGGATTCCTCATCCTTATTGGAGTAATCACCTACGCCGATGGAAGATCCTGCGTCGATCTGAGAGATGCCATAGCGGAGAACTTCGTTGCGAATGGCGATCGGCTCTCTGGCGGTAAGGATCATGCCGGTGTAGGGGACAGACAGTCTGATCGTGGCTACAAGGTGCTTAAAATCCTCGTCTGAGACTTGGTAAGGAGGTCTGTCGGCAAACTCAGTGCCGTTGGCAGGTTCGATCCTGGGGAAGGAGATCGTGTGAGGACCAACCCCGAATCTCTGCTCAAGATGCATAGTGTGATAGAGCAAACCCATAACCTCAAACTTCCAATTGTACAATCCCATGAGCGCGCCAATGCCCAGATCGTCAATACCGGCGATCATGGCTCTGTCGAGACCGTCCAGTCTCCAGAGATAATTGCTCTTTGGTCCGCTGGGATGGAGCTTCTTGTAGGTTTCTTCGTGGTAGGTTTCCTGGAAGATCTGATAGGTTCCGATGCCCACGGATTTGACGACGCGGAATCCTTCCACATCGAGAGGAGCGGCATTGATGTTGACTCTACGGATCTCGCCTTTCTTATATTTAGTGCTATAAACGGTTCTAACTGTCTCAGCGATAAAATCCGGTGAGTATTGAGGATGCTCGCCATAGACCATGATCAGGCGTTTGTGTCCCGTTTCCACGAGGGATTTTGTCTCCTCAACCAGTTGATCGTGTGTAAGGGTCGAGCGATGGCATTCTGTGTTGGATTTCCTGAATCCGCAATACACGCAGTCATTGATACAGTCATTGCCCACGTAGAGAGGCGCGAATAGCACGATGCGGTTGCCATAGATACGTTCTTTGAGTTCGTGCGCGCCTTCGAGGATCATCTGACGCAGTTCAGGATCGGTCACGCTGAGTAAGGCAGCTGTTTCTTCTGGTTCAAGGCGTTGCTTTGAGAGCGACTTCTCAATAATGTCCCTGATCTTGATCGAATCGGCGTTTTGTCCGGCTAGGATCTGCGCTTCGATCTGCTCAGTGGGAATGAATGATTTCAGTCCTTCAGTTGAGATTTTCATTTATAACTCCTAATCAATTTTTAAAGTGATGGTCTTTACTTTGACGTGCTTGATCTGACCAAGCTTGCCGGAAAAAGCTCCCATGCCATCCAGATCCAGCTCCATGATGAGGAAAATGACAGAAACGTTCTTGTCGCGCATAGGATACCCTACTCTGAGCAAAATATGACTCGCGTATTCATGCAAGAGGTCAGATACCGGATTGAATGCCTGATCGACATCATCGATGACGATCGTCACCACGTGGCGTTTGATATCCATATACAAATCTCCCATTTTCAGCAAAGGGGGATTGACGGATAAAGAGGTACTCTTTACCCTTGATGGCAGAGCTGATCCCCCATCGCAGGTCTAAGTTTATTATAAGCAAGGCTTTCATAATCTACCTTGCTGTTTAGTACGCTATTTGATACCTGAGTATTTTGGCAAGTTATTTGTTTAGATTAGTAGGCGAATACCACTCCACTGACAGGGAATATCCAGTCCAGAGCCTCAGTGCTTACCCTTATCAGGGAGTCATACCTAGTGATCTGAGGATATTTGCTCTGGCCTGAATAGATAGGGATACACTCAACTTTGTCTGATGAAAGAGGAAATCTAAAGGTGATCTCCACGCCTCTGGTCATCTCAGTGATGAAGACGCTCAATTGATGAGACTTTTTGGGATACCTGGTAATCGTGTTGATGCTGAATTGAACCTCACGGCCTACAATGTTTTCCAGTTCCGGATGAGTGCAATAAATCTCCAGGCAACCTTCAGTCACGTTGATCCTTGTGTCCAGATCGATTCCGTTGACCTGGATGGAACTTATACGGAAGTCTCGCTCAGAGAGAGCGAAATTCTGATCCATCAGCCAGCGGTATTCGACGTCACGTCTCTGGAAGTACTTATTGAGAACATCTTCGCGATTGGCGCAAGCCACGATAAAGTAGTTGTTATCAAGGATCTTTGTGTAGTTCAGTGTTGTGGCAACCAGATAATGATCCGAGTCACCCATATCGCTGAACTCGATGCAGTGTTCGAAATCCCGACGGTAATGCACCGCCTGATCGTGATCGGAGAAGAGGTGCGAGAGCATCTCCCGATACACGAGGGAACCGATCTCCTCAGAGCCTAGACGTTGAGATACGGCTGTCTCGATAATATCACTTAGCTTTGTATCGCTAAAATCCCCCGGAACGAAGTCTCTTCGCGAGAGAGGAGAGCTGCTGACCAATTGACCATCTTTGAAGTAATATCGCTTAGCTCGTCGTCCGATCTGACAAAGAAGCTCATATGACAGTCCTTGATACAGACCACATATCTGCTCAGCTCGCAGGGCTCTGTCTCCTTTGCCCAACAGGACGACCTCGTCCCCAATGGCTGCATCAGGTACATGGCTCAGATCAGCGGTAATCATATCCATCGATATCTTGCCGATGATCGGACAAAGAGTGCCGCGAACACTTACCAAGCCTTTATTTGCTAACAGGTAGTCATAACCATCGGCGTATCCGACCGGGATGATCCCATAACGAGTATCAGATGTAGCCTTCCAGGTGAGATTGTAGCCCAATGCTTCACCTGCTGATATGGTCTTAAGTTGGGAAAGGCTTGCTTTGAAGGTCATTACAGGCTCGAGCCTGATCCTTTGTATTTGAGCTTCGGAGGTGTATATTCCATAGCTCAGAATCCCCAGTCGTACAAGGTTAGTTCCGTCGCAAAGCTGCTCAGCCAAACCGGAGCTGTTGGCTATATGAGTGTATTTTGGTTTAAAAGGCAGAGCGCTGAGGATATCCAGATACTCACGAAGTTGTTTTTGTGAAAACGATGTGTCTGCTTCGCTTGCGGCAAAGTGAGAAAACACACCTTCGATGGCGATGTTTGTCCAGTCTTTCTGAACTGATATCAACGAAGGTATCATATCACGGGTGATCCCCGATCTATGCATGCCTGTATCAAGCTTGAGGTGCGCTTTGGCAGATCGATTTGTGGCAATGGCGACCTTGTTCAGTTCATTGCCAAAACCAATGTCCGAGATCGTCACAGTAAGATTATACTCAAGGATGGCATCGATCTCTGTCACCAGTGCGGGGGAGAGGATAAGTATGGGAGCTGTTATTCCCTGCAGACGAAGGAGTTTACCTTCCTCAAGATTTGCCACTCCAAGCATGACTGCTCCTTCATCCAGAGCTATCTTGCTGATCTCTAAAGCGCCATGTCCATATGCGTCTGCCTTGACGATCTGCATGAATAATTGCCCTGCGCTTAACAAGCGTTTCAACTCTCGCAGGTTGGCGCGGAATGTATCCAGATCGATCTCGACCCAGCTTCTTTCGGAGATATTATTTAACATTGTATGCTTTACAGGTATTTAGCAGCCATATCGGCAAGCGCGGAACGTTCGCCCTTGCTCAGGGTCATATGGGCGACTATGGATTCTATCTTCATGCTTTCCACGGCGACGGACAAACCATTGCTCTGGGAATCCAGATAAGGAATATCGATCTGATAAGGATCCCCGGTCAGGACGATCTTAGTATTCTCGCCGGCGCGCGTGATGATCGTTTTCATTTCGTGCGGGGTGAGATTCTGGGCCTCATCAATTATGATAAACTGATCAGGAAGGCTGCGTCCACGAATGTAGGTGAGAGGTTCAAGCTCGAGGAAGCCAAAATCCAGAAAGTCAGTTAAGGAGGTTTTCTTTCTTCCTCTGCCTGTGTTATTGTCGTCATGAAGCGAGAGCAGGATCTCCATATTATCATATATCGGCTGCATCCAAGGGTTGAATTTCTCGGCTTTGGAGCCAGGCAGATATCCCAGGTCCTTGCCCAAAGGCGAGATCGGACGTGATATTACGAGCCGGGAGTACTTCTTCTCTTCGATGACCTTCTGCAGACCGGAAGCCATGGCAAGCAATGTCTTTCCGGTTCCTGCTTTACCCGATAGCGAGACTAGCCGGATATTATCGTCCAGAAGAAGATCCAGAGCCATTTCCTGTTCATAGTTGCGGGATTTTATCCCAAAAACTTCCTGTCCCAAGTAGTTTCGCTGTGGGAAGAGGTGCTTCTGTATATGGTTATAGCGCAAGTTTCGCGAATAGTCAGGATCTGATTTATCTGTGATCCGCACAAACTCATTCGGGTATAGCTCTCCAAAGGTGTTATCTAGATAACCCTTCTGTTCAAGGTCATTAAAGGCCTTCGAGCTTACCTCATGTGCTTCCCAACCGGTATAGAACTCCTCGAATTTGACATTGTCAGTTTCGTAATTCTCAGCCCTCAAGCCAACGCAATCAGCTTTTATCCTGACATTCGCGTCCTTGGAGACAAGCGTCACGATATCTTTGGGATACATATTCTTAAAATACAAGGCAGTGCCAATGATCAGGTTGTCATTACGGTCAAGAAAGAAGAGTTTGGAGGCTGTATCAGTCACATCGGTATTGACTGTGACTTTGATCGTACCGCCATGCTCGGTAGGCACGCCATCCTGCAGGCTTCCCAGCTTGCGTAACGAATCGAGGTATCTGCCGATCTGCCTGGCGTTTCTGCTTTTCTCGTCAACACCCTTCTTGAATTGATCTATCTCCTCGATCACTACGATGGGGATAACTACGGTATGCTCGGCAAAGGAAAACAGCGATTGAGGGTTGTGGATCAGGACGTTAGTATCCAGAATGAATATCTTTTTCGGCATTATTAGCTCATTTGATTCGTTTACTGATGTGTTCGATAGCTTCACGGTATGTGGGGAATTCATCGATGAGTTTGTCGATCTCGGCAAGTTCGAAATCAGTGTATGAGAACGCCGGCCAGAGAGTGCATCCGCAGAGCGCATATGAGGATGTATCGAGAGCTTCAGCCGCAAACCAGGTGTGCCTGTGAAGGATCAATTGGGGGATTTGCCCATTAAATACATCAGGACCCAGAATGAATGTCTCAAGCCCCTTCTGGGGGTGAAGAGTATAAACTTTGAGGGCAGATCCATCATAGTGATGCCACATCTCGTCGCAGTTCACTCGATGCCACGCGGAAACCTCAGTCCCCGGCAAAAGATAGATGATGGATGAACCGATCGTCCGGCTGGAAAATATCACTTTCTGAGTGCTGTCTTTGATATCTCCGGTGAACAGGGATTGCCAGTTCCTGCGGTAAAACCCGCCTTCCGGGTGAGGGATCAGATTGAGTTTGTCGATGACTTCAGTAAAACTTTTCATACTCAACTCTCATTCAATATTCTCATGAGACAAGGAAAAACGTATGGGATAAATCAGTCAATGTTTTTATTGATTGGGAAGAGAGATTGAAAGGTGTAAAAGGATGGTGCTGAAGGGGGGACTCGAACCCCCATGAGCATGCTGCTCACTAGTCCCTGAAACTAGCGTGTCTACCATTTCACCACTTCAGCACAGCGTTTTGTAACCAAGCTTCAAATCGCCTTATTCTGTCAAGACATTTCTCCTGATCGGATTAACAAAGGCATGAAACCATCCTATTATTAAGTTTGAACCTATGTTCTTTCAAGACATCTTTGGGGCTTGGTCTATGTATCTCCTTACTATCATCCCGGTATCATTCCCTGTCATGACAGGATATGATACCGGGATGATGCCGAAAAGACTATGTTATGACCTTTCTCAAGAACTTATAGGATTTTGATCGTTTTTGGCACTCTGCATAGCACAATAGAAAACTACATCGACCTGTTGTGTTATGGCAGAAAAAAAACCGGCGTTCATGATGAACGCCGGTGCGGTGTATTTATAGGGAATTAATGCGATTACATTCCGCAGTCTTGGAGGACCTTGTTGATCATGGCTTTGGCATCATCCTGAAGCATATAGGAGAGCGGGAAGCCAAGAAGATAGGTCTTACCTGTGCCATTCACGTTTCTCAGTCCAACAGGTTTACCATTGTAGAGGTCATACTGTGCCTGAGTCGGCGGGAAGGCAGGATAATTGACCGGTTTGCATCCGTAAGTATAGATCGTCTCAGCGGTCGTCAACCTGTTCGGGAAATAGGCAACAGTTGCCAAACCCTGACGGCTGTTGACCAGAGTATTGAATGATGCCGCATCGCCAGTGCCGAACTGCACATTGACATTGGGATATCCAAGCTGTCCTAGAGCAGTCTGGAAGAACGCGTTGGTCTGCATGGCACCACTGACTGATACAGCAGGTGATGAAACGTAGGCGATACCAATATCGCTGAGGAAGGTCTTTTGGGCTGCGATCACGAAAGCGTCCAGAATACCGGCTATCTTGGATGAATGAGAAATGACGAAATTACCACCTTTCTCCATGTAGAGAGTCAAACCGTCATTCTCGAGTTTCAAGTTACCGTTATCGCTGGGATTATCGCTGTGATAGATCACGAGCTTGTAATTCTGCAGATCAGGATAAGCCAGGTTACGGTTACGGATATCACTGTAGGTATCACCATTGTGAGTCGCGCTATCGGAGGTACGGTGGATGAATGTCTTCGTTCCGGTGTAATCCGAGAGCATATACTGATATTTGGCAGCAACGACGGTTTCAGGTGAGTAAGAAGAATTATCGCGGTCATCATCGATGATCAGGACGCCTGATCTGCTCGCCGGAGCGACGGGATTGACGAGGTTGAAGAAGAACTCAGCGGGGGCTGAATACTCATTCTGAAGGTCGACGCAACGAACTTCAAACTTGTGTAATCCAGCCGGCAGTGAAGTCAATACGACTGTCTGTCCCAGGACTGAATTGACAGGGATCCTCAACCAGCGTTTGCCATCGTTATCGACCTGGATCGAATTGGCATAAGGCGGGAAGTTATAGGGAGCATCGTTCAGACGCAGATCGAAGTGAGTGATCTCGCTGAAGTAATTGTCGCCGGTTGTGGCGTCACGAACGACATCGACCTTCTTATCATAAGGAGTACCTGGGAAGAGGATATCGCCATTGGACTGAACTATACCATATTCTCCATCCCAACCCCAGCGGATCCAGACCTTCATGTTCACACTGTTAACAGCAGTGAGGCGGTTTTGGGTGTCTCTGAACATAGGTGTGGCAAAACGCTGGACACCATTGCTGATTGTGAAGGGCATGATCTCAGGAGTTGAATCGTCTGTATAGTCGACATAGTGATTATCGCCGAGGGCATAGGCTTTCTGATGATAGATCATGGCAGCGGGACGGAAACCCGGTTTGACGGCAAAGTTGATCTTGGAATTGTTGGTCATGGTGGATACAACGCCGGCGAGGTCATAGACTCTGCCAACAACCTGCGTATATGACGTCTGAGTGTTATTGGTAAAATCGTAAGTAAGAGCCGGAGTGGTATATCTGGTAAGCATGTATTCATTCAGCTTCTCTTCGTGCAGGGTGCTATACCAATCACTGGATGATGTAAGGCTGCTATCGGGATAAGCGTGTTTTTCGAGTTTGAACTCATAATACCAGGGAGTCACAGGAATGAAAGGATCAAAATCATCCATGGTGAAGCTCAATTTCATACCGGAACCAACCGCGCTACCCCCAGGATTACCTTTTGTGGTGTTAACATTGCAGACGGGTCTGGCGGATTCAGTGTTGAACTTTCTCCAGGCCGCCGTAGCGGTCACGTCACCACGATTATCGATCGCTATGACTTCAAATTTGCTGAGTTTTGGGAGCGGGTTACCATTTGCGTCAGCGGAGGGGAAATTGATAGTTGCGTATTTACTCGAAGTCCAGATCGAGCGTCTGGCAAGGGGATCGGTCAGAGGTAAGCTCTGATCAGCGCCTTCGAGGTAGTGCATGACCCAACCGGCACCGAACTTGTTGATAACTGTGGTGGGCGTGATGGTACCATCGGTATCAATGTACTGGTTACCTGGGGTACCAATTGGGTTGCCGGAAGCATCAAGTATTCTATAGGCAAAACCGGCGATAACACCATCAGGATCGGTGGCATGCCAATAGATCTTTTGCTGGAAAGACAGGGTATCTTGACTGGTGTAAGTGGCGCTATCGTCAAAACCTTCGTAGGAAGTGATCTTGATCGTGGGGGCCAAATTGTCAAATCTCGTGCCGGATTTACCGCAACCGGTCACCAGAAATAGCCCGATCAATGATATCACCAAGACTGTCAAGAGTTTAAAACTCTTACTTCGCATCATTCCTCCCGTATATCGGATTATAATTTCTTTCTATTTCGCATCAAAATTGACAGCGATAAAATCGTCAATGTTTTTATTGATCCCTTTTTGATGTAGTGTGGCTTTGACCAGATTCATGAACAGAACTGAGGTTGTGACCAGTCCTACCCCTCCGGGAACCGGTGTAATAGCCAATGATCTGGAATAACAGGAATTGTAGTCCACATCACCGACGTAGCTGGTGCTTCCGTCTCCCAGGGTCACTTCGTTAATTCCCACGTCGATGAGGATCGCGTTATCTTTCAGCATATCCTCCTGAACGTATCCGGGAATGCCGATGGCTGAGATAAGGATATCCGCCTGTCGGGTCAGATCTTTCAGATTGGTAGATCTACTGTGGCAAACGGTGACGGTGGCATTGGCATAAGGAGATTTCCACAGCAGGATATTAGCCAGAGGTTTTCCAACAACGGCACTCCGTCCCAGGATCACGATATGTTTGCCCTCTGTCGTTATCTCGTAATACCGAAGCAGGAGATAAACAGCCGCGGGTGTGCAGGGGAGAAGACAATCTGCTTGGATCATGATCTTACCAAGGTTGATAGGATTGAGGCAATCTATATCCTTGTCCGGCGAAACCAGTGAATTCACCAGTTCTTCGTCGATGTGCTTTGGCAGGGGGCGTTGGATCATAATACCATTGATATCGGGGTTAGCGTTGGCTTCACTGATCAATGCCGTGAAGTCTTCCTGAGTGATCGATCCGGGCAATAATCGTAGCTCGACCTCACAGCCAAGCTTGCTCCCGCTCTTGATGATACTCTGGACATAATATTCTGAGGCAGGATCGTTACCAACCTGGAGCAAGAGCATCTGTGGCCGCAAGTTGTATTCCGCGATGAACGCAGCAGTTGATCTCTTCAGACTTTGCGATAGTGGTTTTCCCGAGAGAACTTTATCCATTGTCAATATTCCCCAGTAGCTTGCGAATTCTTTTGATAGATATGGTCTTGCCGGTGTTCTCATCAATGCTTAGAATAACAGCATTGATCTGGAGTCCCCAGTCTGATGATTCATAACGAACAGGAATTGAAGTTCTGAATTTCTCGACGATCAAGCCACGTTTGACCCCGATCACGGAATCGTGAGAGCCTGTCATCCCAACATCAGTCAGGTATCCTGTACCCTCTGGGAGGATTTCCTCATCCGCAGTTTGAATATGAGTGTGAGTACCAATAAGCGCAGAGATCTTGCCATCGACAAACCAACCGAGGGCACGTTTTTCAGCGGTTGACTCGGCGTGAAAATCAAGAACAACTGCGGTTGAAATCGCTTTGATCTCATCCAGATTACGAGTTAACACGGTAAATGGAGAATCGCAGGGAGGCATATATATCTGTCCGCAAAGATTGATCACAACGAGTTTCAGACCATTCTTCACGATGGTGTAATACTTCGATCCGGGAGTCATGTCCGGATAATTCATAGGTTTAACGATCTTCTCTGTTTTGCGGATAAAGTCAAGAGAATCAGCCCTGTCCCAGAGATGGTTTCCCCCGGTCAGGACATCGACACCTGCTTCATATAAGGGGCGGGCAGTCTTCTCTGTCAAGCCTTTTCCATCCGCAAGGTTCTCACCGTTAGCTATGATAAAATCAGGCTCATACTCGCGCTTGAGATATTCCATCTCGTTGATAAGCGCGATTCTCCCACCCTTACCGAAAACATCGCCTATGAAGAGGACATTCATCATTTCGCCATGGCTATCTGGCGAGTCTCCCTAATCACGGTGACCTTGATTTGACCCGGGTACTGGACTTCCTTCTCGATCTGAGCAGCGATCTCAGTTGCCAATAGCGGTGTTTGAGAATCTTCGACCATAGCAGGTTCTACGATGATTCGCAGTTCTCTGCCTGCCTGGATAGCGTAGGATTTATTCACGCCTTCGACGGAATTGGCGATCTCTTCGAGCTTGGCAAGCCTTTGCATATAGGTTTCCAGCATTTCGCGACGGGCGCCAGGTCTGGCACCGGAGATTGCGTCTGAAGCTTGTACCAGAGCGGCATAAACGGAAGTTGCTTCAGCTTCCTCGTGGTGAGCTTCTATAGCGTTGACGATGATCTTTCCTTCACCATTCTTACGGGCAAGGTTTGCGCCTATGATCGCGTGGGTGCCATCGAATTCATGATCGACAGCTTTGCCTATATCGTGAAGAAGTCCCGCTCTGCGAGCGACTTCCTGGTCAATTTTCAGTTCCGCGGCAAGGATTCCACAGATCCAGGCAGCTTCGATCGAGTGTTGTAACACGTTTTGACCATAGCTGGTTCTGTATTGCAGACGTCCCAGGATCTTGATAAGATTGGGGCTGATATTATGGATGTTTGTCTCGAGGACTGCCTTTTCACCGATCTTGATGAGAGTCTCATCCATTTCCTTGGTAGTCTTGGATATTACTTCCTCGATTCTTCCGGGGTGTATCCTTCCATCGGAGATCAGTTTCTCCAAAGCCAATCTCGCTATCTCACGACGAACAGGATCAAAACATGATAAAACTACTGCCTCAGGTGTATCGTCGATGATCAGATCAACTCCGGAAGCTTTTTCGAAGGTTCGGATGTTTCTGCCTTCTCTACCGATGATCCTGCCCTTCATTTCGTCAGAAGGAAGGGACACGACGGAGACAGTTGTTTCTGAAACGTGGTCAACAGCCATCCGTTGGATGGCGGTGGAGAGGATCTCAACTGCTTTCTTATTGGCATCCAGCTTGATCTGTTCGATGGCGAGCTTGGCATCATTTGCTGTGATCGATCTTGCTTGGGACAGGAGCTCTTCACGTAAACGCTGAAGTGCTTCATCTCTTGAAATACCGGCAATTTCCGTTAGTTTATTACGTTGTTCAGCGATGATCTTTTCCGAATCAATGAGCTTCACTGAAAGTTCATCTTCTTTCTGCTTGTTCTTTTTTTCCTGTTCAGTAAGGTAATTCTCTTTTTTGTCGAGTGAATCAAGCCGTTTATCCAGAGTGCTTAATCGGTCGTTGTATTTTTTCTCCTGGATACGAAGCTCTTTCTGACGTTCTTTGATCTCATCTTCCATAACCCGTTTTTGTTCAAACCACTTTTCTCTGGCTTCTAACATCGCGGATTTTTTTAGGGTTTCTGCTTCTTGGGCGGCTGTTTTTTTGAGTTCCTCGGCGATCTGTTTAGATTGGGCTACCATTTTGAAGGCATGATTTCGCTGTACTAGATAAATGATTAAAGCGATTACAAAACCTGCCACCAGCCCGGTGGCTGCTGCTATATATGCATTCATTAACATGTTCCTTCACCATATTGCTATGGTTTTCATCTATTTACGGTGCCTATGGCACTCGGGTTAGCAAATAATGACCCGCAGAAACCGTGTATGCTTGTTCAGTTTACAAGCCACATTGCAGGTGGGTATCTACCTTATTGGCTTTATGAATCCATAACGAGACGGCATACATGCCACCAATGGCTTGATTCCCAGTAATTTCTTGGCTTTACTGCAATCCATATCACGAGTTTCGCAGGTCAAATCTCTTCAACTTCTCCAATGATCTTGGAGATCATCTGATTCATGCGATCCAGATCTGTGCTAAGCTCTTTATTCCTGATCTGGAGCAACTGAACTTGTTCTTGTTGCTGCAATGATACCAGGAGTAATAACTTGGTGAAATCCAGGTTATCGTATTTTTCCTTTAGCTCGTTGATCTGTTTATTAATATCTGCCGCGATCTGCATGGTCAGGGCAGGATCCTGGCTTCTCAGCCGGAATATTCTGCCGTAGATTTCCACTTCTATGGAGTTCATAGATCGATTTCTTCAAGCTCCGGGAATATCTTGTCCAATTGTGCCATGGCATCGGTTGTAATCGTCTCGAAACCTTCCAAGGCTTTTTTAAGCTCAGTATTGTCCTTTTCAAGTTGTTTAACTTGAAATTCCAGCTTGGCTATTGTCGCATTGGCATCTTGGAGATTCTTCTGAGTAGTTTCCAATTGTCCCAGGAATTGATTATTGCTGTCAGAAAGGTTCGCGTGCTCAAGCTCAAGCTGCTCAAGGCGTTTCTTGGCGATCGTGTATTGATCGATCAGTTTCTGAATCTTATCTTGCAGGTTAACTGCATAATTATCCATTTCATTTACCTCAGTTCAATCTGTAAATTATCTTTTAGTTTTGTTAAGACAGAATCAACGAGAGTATCGATACGTTCATCTGTCAATGTTTTTTGTGAATCTCGAAGTATAAGATGAAGAGAAATGCTTTTGAATCCCTCAGGGATTTGCTTTGAGCGGTATTCATCAAAGATAATGACTTCTTCGATTATCTCTGTATCGACCCCTTTAATCGTCTCCATCAGAGTGCTGAATTTAACCTTATCGCCGATAAGGAAGGAAAGATCTCTTATGACAGCAGGGAATTTGGGTATCAGAGAAAACTCTGTTTTATACTGGCGACAGCTCTGGCTAAGCTCATCAATATTGATGTCTATAAGCCATAGATCTTGCTTTAGGGTGATTGTGTCAATGCCAAACCTTTCAGCAACTTGAGGGTCAAACCGTCCAGCCTCTGCCAGAACTATGTCATTCATGGAATACTCAAAACTAAGCTCAGCAGAAAGGTATGGTTTGTTTGAGTTCGTCACCTGGATGTTCGAAATCCCAACTAGATGTAGTGTTTCTTCGATGATCCCTTTTATATGGTAGATGCTCAATGTGGTAGGCTTGATCCTCCAGTTCTCCTCTCTATCCATGCCCGTCATAATGGCACAGACATGCCGGGTTTCCTGAGGTTTGTTATCAACCTCAAAATAAACTTTCGCTGATTCGAATAGCTTGAGATTCCGCTCTCCCCGGTTCAAATTGTAGCTGATATCGGTTAGAACAGAAGGGATAAGGGATGATCTCATGGCAGCCTGGTTTACGCTTTGAGGATTAACTAGCCTGATTTGCTTTGATTGGGGAGAATCAGGATTAAAACCAAGCGAGATAAGGTTCTGGGGATCATCAAAGCTGTAATTCAAGGTTTCATAGAATCCCATACTGACAAGATAGTCTTCCACCAGTCTGCGAATTCTATAAAAGTGCCTGTCCATAATCGACTGAGGAGCCTTTTGCTGGGGTATTCTGTCATAGCCTGCCAAACGCGCAAGCTCTTCGATCAGATCAATTTCCCGTTCCAGGTCGATCCTGTAATGAGGAATTCTGTAATAATGAGCATGATCGCAGTCGATATTCGTGTCAAATTCCGTCACACCTTGCTTCTCTTGTTCGCTATGATAGCAGACGATCGAACTAAGGTCATTGATCTCTCCGGGTATCCAGTTCCCGAATTGCAGGAACACCAGTCCAAGGCTTGTCAGATAAGCGCGGATCTCAGCGTCGCTAAGCTCAAACCCAATTATCCGGGCAAACCTCTCGGGGCGCAATCCCAGTACTATCTCTTTTTGTGGTGTAGCCCAGTTATCGATGATTTCTCCAACCTGTTTCCCACCGCATAACCGTTCAATTAGATCAGCGGCAAGATCGGAGGCATAGGCTGGAGCATGATCTGAGAGGTGTCTCTCGAAGCGGTAGGATGAATCGCTTGATACCTTAAGTTCGTATGATGTCTTTCTAATGGCTGAATGGTTGAACACAGCACTTTCCAGTACTATTCTGTGAGTGTTAGCGGATACGCCGGTCAATTCTCCACCCATGACACCTGCAATAGCTGAGGGAAACTTGCCATCGGCAATAACAAGATCCGATTCCCTAAGGTTGTATGTCTTACCATCCAATGCCAGGATGTTCTCACCAAAGTTTGCTTGTCTGACAATAACCGCAGGATAAGGATCGGATTCATTTTCTTTATTGAGCTTGTCATAATCAAAAGCATGTAATGGATGCCCGGTGCAGAGCAGCACATAGTTGGTGATATCCACGAGGTTGTTGATGGGACGTAGTCCGGCTTTGATAAGCCTCGTTCTCAACCATACCGGGGATGGCTTGATCTCTATTCCATCAAATACTCTGGCGATGTATCGGGGACAGAGCTCCTGTTCTTTAACGACTAGTTTGAGAGGTGCTATTCCTGTTGCCTTGCTGGAATTCGGCTTTGAAAGCTTAAGTTTTTTTGCAAGACTAGCCGAAAGATCCCTGGCTATTCCCTGATATCCAAGCAGATCGCTGCGATTGGGAGTAATCTCCAGCTCAAAAACCGTGTCCGGAAGTTCGTACAAGGAATTTACATTCTGCCCCTGGGCTATATCCTGATCCAATTCGATGATTCCATCATGATTATCAGACAACCCCAGTTCTCTTTCCGAGCATAACATCCCATGTGAAACAACTCCACGTAGCTTAGCGCTTTTGATCGTGATCTCTCCCAGGGTCGTCCCCGGGAGCGCCAGCACTGCCATCATCCCGCCACGGCTGTTAGGTGCGCCACAAACGACGTCCAGGGTGCCATCAGCATTTAATATAGATTTATCGGCGAGCGTGTATGAACCAATATCGACCTTGCACAGTCTCAGATGATCGCTATTAGGTACTGGTTCCGCGGAAACAATTTTAGCAGTTATGACAGTTGCAGGTAGAGCATGAAGCTCAGTTATAGCTTCGACCTCAATACCGGAAAAAGTCAGAACATCAGATAGCTGCTCAACCCCAAGATCCAGATCGAGATAATCCTTTAACCAATTATATGAAATCTTCATAATGATAAACCTTTGAACTGCCTTAGCATCCTGATATCGTTCTCGAAGAGGATACGCATATCTGGGATGTTGTACTTGAGCAACGCTATTCTCTCGATACCAAGTCCGAAAGCAAAGCCAGAATACAATTCTGGATCGATTCCTACTGCTTCGAAGACATTAGGATCGACCATACCGGCGCCGCCCATTTCCAGCCAACCGCTATATTTACACATTCTACAGCCTTTGCCGCCACAATTGACGCAACTCACGTCCATTTCAGCGCTTGGTTCTGTGAAGGGGAAGAAATGTGGGCGTATTCTGGTGCGTACTCCTTTACCGAACATGATCGTGGCAAAATTCTGGAGTGTATCTTTCAGGTCAGCCATGGAGATACCTCTATCAACTACCAGTGCTTCAACCTGATGGAAGACAGGTGAATGCGAAGGATCGGGCTTGTCATTACGATAGCATCTTCCTGGAGATATAATGTAGATAGGCGGTTTGTGTTGCTCCATGGTCCTGATCTGCACGGTCGATGTCTGTGTTCTGAGCAGCATGCCGTTATCCAGATAGAAGGTATCGGCAAGATTACGGGATGGATGATCCGGTGGTGTGTTCAGGGCATCGAAATTATGAAACTCATCCTCGATCTCATTTCCTTCCGCGATCTCGAATCCCATACTCATAAAGATTGAGTCAATCTCTCTCCTGATGATCGTCAGAGGATGCAAAGAACCCCTGCTGCTAACGATACCGGGGAGGCTGAGATCTTCCTGCGAACCGGAGGCTTTTCCCTGCCAGGCTTGATGCTTGAGTTCCGTTTCTTTCTCACCCAAGATCTTCTCAATGGCTGTTCTGGCGTCGTTGAGAAGAGCGCCGAAGGCCGGACGTTCGTCTGCCGGCAATTCTCTGAGGCGTGAATACATGCTGTTCAGCAGACTCTTTTTCCCTAGATATTGCGAACGTGCGTTTAGTATATCATTAGGACTGGTGCATTGGGATATGACCTCTTTAGCACCGGTTACCAGATCCTGTAATTCGCTGCGCAAAATTATTATCCTTTTATGGTAATAGCAAGCGGAGACGCAAGTGCTTGCGTCTCCGGCTTTCGTTATATTATATTAGCTGTGTCAGCTGATTCAGACATTCAGAAAGTCAGACACCCTTTGCGATATCTACAAGTTTATTAAACGCTTCCACGTCATGCCAGGCAAGATGTGCAAGTGTTTTACGATTGATATCTATATTTGCCTTGTGCAAACCATTGATGAACTTGCTATAGGACATGTTGTTCATGCGGCATGCGGCATTGATGCGGATGATCCAAAGCCGGCGAAACTGTCTCTTGCGTTGTTTACGGTGCGCAAAGGCAAAAGCCATGCCACGTTCGACAGTCTGGCGAGCGAGTCTGTAAGTCTTACCGCGTGATAAAAAGTTACCACGGGCTGCAAGTAAATAACCTTTTCTTCTGCGATGTGCTGCGACGTTATTTGCTGATCTTGGCATTTTTCACACTCCTTTAGATTACCAGCATCCGACGAACTCTTCCTTCATCGGACTTACGGACGATTGCGCTGGTGCGGAGATTCCGTTTCAGCTTTTGTGATTTCTTGGTCTTGATATGGGCTGCTTTAGCATGGTGGCGCACTATCTTACCGGTTCCGGTAAGTTTGAACCGCTTGGCAGCAGATCGATTAGTTCTGATCTTTGGCATATTTATCTCCTTGTATTATAAAATCTATAGTATCACCGGACATTATCTCCGGTATGTTTGGTAAATCTTAGCTTTAGCCTATTCCTCTGGCAGTACCTTAGTCTCTATGTCCTTTATCTGATCGGCAAGGTCACCTTCGGTTTCAACTGCTTCCGGTTTAGAAACTTCTTCTTTGACCGGAGCCGTTTCTTTGGTTTCTTTTCCGACTATTCTGTCTATATCCTTCTTGGGTGACATGATCATGGACAGGAGATTACGATCGCTTACGGGTTCTGAATCGACATCTGCGATGTACGCAAGGTCGATCTTAAGGTTTTCTAAAACGTCATAGCCTCTTTCTTTGTGAGCCATTTGACGTCCTCTGAAACGCACGGTGAACTTGACCTTATTGTGTTGCTTGAGGAATTTAACAGCGTTGTTTTTCTTGAAAGTATAATCATGCTCTTCGGTATTGGGACCAAACTTGATCTCTTTTATCTCGATCTCATGCTGTTTCTTTTTGGCTTCGCGTATCTTTTTTTCTTTCTGGTAGTAATACTTGCTAAAGTCCAAAATACGGCAAACCGGGGGATCCGCAGTGGGTGATATCTCCACCAGATCCATTCCCATTTCGTCAGCTTTTCTCAAGGCATCTCTCAGAGCCGTCACCCCGATCATCTTCCCGTCTGGATCTATAAGACGAACCTGACTGGCAGTGATCTGGTTGTTGATCCTTTCTTTCGGCACGACCTCTTTGGTCTTAGCCTTTCCACGCTTAATCCGGATTATAAGAACCTCCTTCTTACCGGAAATGAAAAAGGCGGGCATCCTCATCGTAAGGATATCCGCCTGCTTCACGATAAATATCTGAATTCAAATATTATTAGATCATAGCCTCAGATACATTTTCAGCACTAAGGCAGAAGCAGACAGCTTCATTTGTGATCAGTTTCTGGAGAAGGGCATTCTTGTCAATGACATTTTTCAGTACAGGCACTCGCCGTAGCGCCTTATCTGTTACTTCTTCTTTCACGGAGGCACAGAGACACAGAGGGAAAGAAGATTAAAAAAGAGTCAATGGGATAAAGAGCAAAGATAAATAATACTGGAAGAATACGCTTCGTGGTTACTTTAATACTGACGTGTCGCCTCTTCTCATCCGGCTATTTCCAGCCATCATCCATCTATCCTCTCTCTATCATCTTACGTCATGACGTAAGATGATAGAGAGAGGATACC
>DAOPZE010000024.1:0-24502 GCA_035353255.1 Candidatus Cloacimonadota bacterium | reverse complement strand
ACCTCAACATTTGTTATTAATGATCATTCATACAAGTCTGAGAGAGATGGCTTTGACGTCAACCAAAATCAGAAATAATGAGCATGATTTGATCTCGTCCGCAGCCATCTGACGCTGAAAACACCCGCTATCCCGGGCATGATCCCCTGAAACCAACCCCCGATCCCACCTCAGATACAACCCTGATAAATCAAGATATTCTATGTTCATTTCAAGTTCGTGACATCATAACCATAGGATATTATCCTAGAGTTATCCTAGGATTATCCTAGGGTTATCCTATGATCTCTTAGAATAATAGGGGGAAATGATAAGAGGTCTCAGGGTGGATTGTCGTCCGGAGAGTCACCCTTTCTTGTATACAGGCAGAACCATGCAAATGACACGAGGCAGAGGTTAATGCATGAGCAGGATACTCCACTATTCAGAACCCGGAGTTATGCATCCCGGAGCGAGGATGGTAAGGACAGGCTTTCCCTCTAATGCTTGACAAATATAAGGGCACTCATTTCAGTGAACTTTGGGTACGTCCTTCGTATCGACGTATCACATCTGAACAGGAGTTCATTATGCCTATTAATGTAACGTTACCCGATGGTTCGGTCAAGCAGTATCCCTCTGCGGTGAGTGCCTGGACCGTCGCCAATGATATCTCCCCCCGCCTTGCCGATGCCTCTGTTTGCGCGGAAGTCGATGGAAAGCTGGTCGATCTGGAGCACCTTATCGATCACGACGCCAACCTTGTTCTACATACTTTCAAGTCTGATGAAGGCAAGGAAGTCTATTGGCACAGCACAGCCCACCTCATGGCTCAGGCTGTGAAGCAGCTATATCCGGACGTGCTGGTCACGATCGGACCCGCTATTGAACAGGGCTTCTATTATGATTTTGACCGTGTTGTTCCCTTCACCGATGAGGAACTGATCGTGATCGAAAACCGGATGAAAGAACTGATCGCGGCTGATCATCATTACCAGCGTAGAGAACTGACCAAAGCTGAAGCAGTCAAGATCTTCTCCGACATGGGAGAATCCTATAAACTGGAATTGCTGGAGGCTATCCCGGACGGTGAGATCATCTCGACATATACTCAGGGCGACTTTATCGACCTCTGCCGTGGACCGCATATAGGCTCGACCGGTAAGCTCAAATCCATCAAGCTGCTCAAGACCTCCGGGGCTTATTGGCGTGGGGATGAAAAGAACAAGATGCTGAGACGCATCTATGGGATCAGCTTCCCCTCCAATAAAGAATTGAACGAATATCTTGCCTTCCTCGAAGAGGCGAAGAACAGGGATCACCGCAAGCTGGCAAAGGATCTCGACCTCTTCTCCATCAACGATGAAGTAGGCGCGGGGCTGGTATTGTGGCATCCCAATGGAGCCATGATCCGTCATCTGATCGAAGCCTATTGGAAAGAAGAGCATCTTCGCAAGGATTACAAGCTGGTTTACACGCCTCATATCGGGCGTTCCAAGCTTTGGGAGACCAGCGGTCACCTCGGTTTTTACAAGGAAAATATGTACGCGGCGATGGAGATCGATGAGCAGGATTATTATATCAAACCGATGAATTGTCCATTCCACATCTCGATCTATAACGCCAATCATCACAGCTACCGTGAATTGCCGATCAAGCTCGCTGAGCTTGGCACTGTTTATCGCTATGAGCGTTCTGGCGTCTTGCATGGATTGATGAGGGTACGTGGCTTTACGCAGGACGACGCGCATATCATCTGCACTCCTGAGCAGATGGATGAAGAAGTGGAGAAACTGATAGTCTTCGCTTTGGATATGCTGAAACACTTTGGATTCAAGGAGTTCCTGATCTACTTGTCCACTCAGCCGGAAGGTTCTGTGGGTGAAAAGGAAGATTGGGATACAGCCACGGAAAGCTTGCGTCACACCATGGAAAAGCTTGGGCTCGATTACAAGGTCGATGAAGGCGGTGGTGCTTTCTATGGTCCCAAGATAGATATCAAGATCAAGGACGCTCTTGGCAGAGCCTGGCAATGCACAACTATTCAGTTCGATTTCAATCTGCCGGCGCGTTTTAATATGGAGTATTTCGGCGCTGATAACAAGCCGCACCGTCCCTACATGATCCATAGAGCGGTACTTGGTTCGGTCGAGCGTTTCTTCGCGACCCTGGTGGAATACCACTCCGGCAATCTGCCCCTCTGGCTCTCCCCTATCCAGATCATGATCATTCCCATTACAGATCAACAGCTGGATTATGCCGGAACGACCTCTGAAAAGCTGAAACTTCTGGGATTCAGGACAGAGATCGATACCCGCGGCGAGAAGGTCGGCTATAAGATCCGTGATGCCGAGATGAAGAAGATCCCCTTCATGTGCGTCGTGGGCAAGAATGAAGAGGAGAACCAGACCGTGACCCTGCGTCAGCATACTCAGGGTGATCTTGGTTCCATGAGTTTTGATGAAGCCGTCAAAGCTATCCGCGAACACCAATGAATATAACAGAAACCGTTATAAACGAACTCAAGCTGGAAGCATCCGCCATCCTTAGGGTGGCGGATCAGCTTGAACCGGAAAGTATACAAAGCGCCTTTGATCTGCTGATCAACTGCCAGGGCAAGGTCGTCCTGACGGGGATCGGCAAAGCCGGCATCATTGCGCGTAAGATAAGCGCGACTCTTGCCTCGACGGGCACGACCTCGATCTTCCTGCATGCCGCGGAAGGCGTTCATGGAGATCTGGGTATGATCAATAGCGGCGATGTGGTCGTGGCTATATCCAATAGCGGCAATACGCATGAACTGATCTCTATCATCCCCTTCATCAAGTTCATAAAAGTCCCTTTGATCGCCATAACCGGCGCGGTGGATTCTCAGCTTGCTCAGAACGCGGATGTCGTGCTAAACTGCTCTGTGCCCAAAGAGTATGAGCCTTTGGGATTGGTTCCGACTTCCAGCACGACCGTAGCACTCGCCGTGGGTGATGCTTTGTCGATTGCTTTGCTTCGGCATAAGAACTTCCAGGAGAAGGATTTTGCCCGTTTTCATCCCGGTGGCACGATCGGTAAAAGGCTTCTTCTCCGTGTGCGTGATCTGATGCACCAGAATGAGGAACTTCCTTTGGTGACAAGTGACGCGCCTATGTCCCGCGTGATCATGGAGATGACCGGCAAGAAGCTTGGTTGCACAGCCGTGGTCGATGCGGTAGGATACCTTGTCGGGATGATCACGGATGGCGATCTGCGGCGTCAGCTTCAGGAGCGAGGAAATCACCTGCTCGAAGTTCAGGCAAAGGATTGCATGACCTCATGTCCTAAGTATCTCAATCCTGACGATTTAGCTGTAAATGCCTTGAACTTTATGGAAACCAACAAGATAACCATGATCCCGATCGTGGATTCATCCAAGGCACCGGTTGGCATGCTGCATATGCACGATCTCATCAATGCCGGTGTGATCTGATCGAGCCTGCTTCGCTTCACCAGAGATGTTGAAAGTCACTCCGGAGCTAGTCTCCTGCGTCAAGAAACTTTACAAAGCTGACAGCGATCCGGTTTATTTCGCCGGTGGTCATAACTGGTCAGACGGCACTCTATTCGAGTTTATACGCTCAGGTCAGAACTACCTGGTCAAGTTCTTGGATGCTACTGAACCGGGGAAGACGGCTTCCATGGCAGAGCGTCTGGATTACCTCAATTATCTTTCCTCGCTGGGGATCGATATCATTCCCCCCATAGCTTCTGAGAAGGGAAACCTGATCGAAACCGCCGAGCTCGAGGGGGCTAAAGCCTTCTTTGCCTGGAAGAAGGTCGAAGGCGATCATATCAACCTGGCAGATCCGCTGGATCTCACGGATTTCTATCGTAACTGGGGCAGCCTTATAGGCAGGATACATCACCTGGCACAGTCTTATCCTCATTGGCAGGAATCACTTGCGCGCGATGATGAAAACGTCTCGCTGATCTCCTGGCAACGTGAATGGGATGTTTTTTACAACTGGGTCCCCGATGCTGAGGTCAAGCAAGCTTGGGTTAAGATGCGGGAACAGCTCGAAGCTTTTCCCCGTCACAGACAGAATTTCGGCTTCATCCACAATGATCCTCACCCCGGAAACATCCTGCTGAGCGGGGGAAAGCTCGTCCTGATCGACTTCGACGTGTCTAACTATATGTGGTTTATCACGGATATCGCGATCTGTATCTATAGTGAGTACTCCCGCTGCGGATTTCATTCTCAGCATCAGAACCGGGTCAAGGATCTCCCCAAGCTCTTTCTCTTACCCTTCTTACAAGGATATTTAGAGAACAATCAACTCCCCATGGAGGAGTTTTCCCGGCTGGAATTCTTCCTGAACTATCGGCGTGTCCTGATGTTTACAGTCTTCTACGAGCAGATCCAGAAGGGGAATCCGGCTCATCTGAAGCGTATGAAAGAGGAGATAATCTCCGCAGCACCATATCTCAGCTTCCCCATCGAAACCGTTCTCTGAGCTGATCGATCTCAATTCAACATATTCAGAACTCCATATATCCGGTTGCTCTCCTTTAAGATATTTAATTATCTACTGAATTTGAAACCCCAAGTCGATCGACCCTAGTCTCCTTTCCTTCTACCCTATCCTTACCGTACGCCTCCCATACGCCTCCCGTATGATATCCGTACGAACGTACGAAGATCGTTCACGATGGATGCGGCAGGTTTACTTCATGAAAATGCCATACCAGGGAGAGAGATATTAGATGAAAAAGAAACGCTGTCACGTGATCAGAGATCATAATGACAGCGTTTTAGATATATATAGTTAATGTGATCTATCGGAGATAGATTCTTATCTTACAAATTCTCAATGTTTTTTAAGGCTTTAGGTGCAGTCGCGGGAGTGATCCCTTCGGCAGTGATATAACCCAGTAAGGGTGCACCAACCGGCTTGCCTTCAGCATCTTCACGATAGAAACTGACTTTGATCCGAACAGGGTGCTGATCGTCACCGACGACGTCTTTACCATCTGAATCGACGGCAAAAGGATTCTGATAGAGCCAGGCAAGGCCGATACCGGCAGTGCCGTTCTCTTCGTTGACGTTCTTTCTGCCGGAGCCGATTGCCAAGCGTTTGTCCAGAGAGAGATTGGGTGAATTGATCGAGGATGTGACGGAGCCGAGGCGTTTGCCATCCAGATAGACTCCTCTGCCGGTTGCGATGCCTTCTGTGATAATGATAACGAGTTTCTTGGTGCAACCATGAGCGAGTTCACGGGCGATGGCTGATCTGCCGACGAATTCTGCTTTGTTGAGGTCAACAGCAGCCTCAAAGAGAGGAGCATTCGTGGGTGTATGATGTGGGTCATATTCCTGTCCCATGAGAGGAAGACCGAAAGCTCCGGCAGAGATGCGGTTCTCATCCCGTCCACCCAGACCTACAAGGAGCCCACCCAGTTCCAGAGCGGAAGTGACGATCGCCCTAAAATCCTCGGCCGCGTTTGCGATAGGCAGATAAACTTCCCAGCCCCAGCGATTGGTGTAACCCGTACGGCTGATAAAATAGTGCGCGCCATTACGGTCAAACTCGTTGAAGGTGAAGTAGTTCATATTCTTCTCGGGATTGGAGCGATTCTTTAGAACTGATTCACCAAAGATGCCTTTGATCAGCTTGAAGGATAAAGGACCCTGGATATCGACTTTAACGAGGTCGGCGGAGATGTCTTGCGCGAAGACTTCTTCCCCGTTCTGTTTGACGCTCATGATCCTGTCGATATCGGCGATCAGATCGGTTTCGACTCCGTGCTCGGTTCCTTTGCCGGTGATATCGTGTCCGGCGTTGATCACCAGAATGAATTCCTGCTCCGAGACACGCATGGCGATGAGATCGTCCTGGACTCCGCCTTTGTCGTTTAACAGGAGGGTATATTTACAGGAACCGATCTTCATTTCTCCGATGGGACCAGCCAGAGCGCGATCCAGGAGAGCGGATACGTCTTTTCCCCAGAACTTTAACTGTGCCATGTGATCGATGTTATAAACAGCCACTTTACTGACTGCCTGGGCTTCTTCCAGGACAGAAGTCTGGTAATTCACAGCCATATTGTACTGACCGAAGTTACTGCGCTTCGTAGGGGTTGGCTCGACGCCCAAACGCTTTGCCAAAAGAGGTTGATACCAGTTTTCCTCGAGGTCGAAGAGGAAGGTGTTCCTGATCTGTTGAGGAAAGTCAAAACCAAGCTTGGACATGATAATCTCCTTTGTGTTCATAATCTTCCAATTGCACTCCAAGAAGCTTGGAACTAGCTTTTTGTAAAGGATTTTCTTTTTTTCAGGATGCTCTTTGTTTTGCGGAGGGACGATCTGGAGATAATTATATTGACGAAATCCTGCGGTTAAGCTTAGCGGAGAATATGAACAATGATAGTAAGAAAAAACCAAAGATAGCGTTTCTTGGACCAGCTCCACCTCTCAGAGGGGGGATATCCCAGTTTGCCCTGAATCTGGCAAGAGCTTTTCGCGAAAGGGATCTGGAAGTGACAATGTTCAACTTTATCAGGCAATACCCGGATAAGCTCTTCCCCTCGGGAAGCCAGTTCGATCCAGAGTGTACGGCTAAGGATATTAACATCATTGGTTCATTCACACCCTACCTGCCCTACACCTGGTGTCATGCTGTGCGTCAGATCAGGAACAATGCTCCTGATCTGTTGATCGTCTCCTACTGGCTGCCGTTCTTTGCCCCTGCTTACGCGTTTATCATCTCCAGATTGAAGGATATCAAGGTCATCTTTCTGGTTCATAACGTCGTCAGCCACGAGCGTTGGCCGTTGGGTTCCTCTTTTCGTGACATTGCTTTGTCTAAGGCAGATAAGCTGGTTGTCTTGTCTCAGAGCTGTCTTGAGGATATCCACAAGCTCCTGCCTCTTCGAGTCGCAAGACGAACTGTTCTGGGTTTTCACCCGATATACGACAGCTATGGACAGTATGAGAACCAAGCGAAAGAGATCGGGAAAGATACTTTTACGCTGCTATTCTTCGGTCTTATCAAGCCCTACAAGGGTTTGGATGTGCTGCTAAAGGCATTCAGGTTGCTTCTGGATAGAAAGCCAGAACTGCGGCTTATCATCGCCGGTGACGTCTATGGAGACAGCTCTCCTTACCTTGAGCTGATCCGTAGCCTCAGGCTTGGGGATCATGTCGAGACGCATTTTCGCTATATCGGTGACGCAGAGATCGGCAGTTACTTCCGGCAAAGCGACCTTTGTATCCTGCCATATAAAACAGCTACCCAGAGCGGTGTCATCGCTACATCATACTGTTTTGACGTTCCTGTGATCGCTTCGGACGTCGGAGGACTGAGTGAATACATCCTGCCGGGAAAGACAGGGTTCCTGGTCAGATCAGAAGATCCCTCAGCCCTGGCAGAGACCATATTCAAAGCCCTGGATAGAGAGCTTCTTACCAACATGCAGGATGAGATCAAGAACTACAAGAAACGTTTCTCCTGGGCAGCTTTAGCGGAGTTGATACTCGGTTTATGAAGCGTATCTTGCTGATCACTTACTACTTTCCACCTTGTGGAGGAGCACCTGTGCAGCGCTGGTTACGTTTCATCCCCCGGCTGATCGATAGTGGTTATGGCGTCACGGTCATCTGCCCTGAACAGGGAGACTATCCCTCATTTGATCCAAGTTTGCTAGAAACCATCCCCGGAGAAGTAAAGATAATCCGTTGCGGCAAAAACAATATCAAGCGCTGGTGGCGGCTTTTAACAAGAAAAGGGGATTCCTTACCCTATGGAAATCTGGAGCGTTCAGAAGAAGACAGCTGGTTGAAACGCCTGATCGTGTGGCTGAGGCTGAATCTCGTCATCCCCGACATGCGGATGGTCTGGAATCCTTCCGCCCTCAATCACGCGATCACAGAACTGCGCAGCAATGCCTATAACGCCGTTATAACCACAGGTCCGCCGCAGTCCACACACCTGATCGGGTTGAAGCTGAAGCAGATGTTCCCGGTTTACTGGATCACAGACTTTCGTGATCCCTGGAGCGAGATCCACTATCTGAAGCTCAATCCCCCCGGCAAGCACGCCCTGAAGCTGCATAAACATCTGGAGCAGAGGGTGCTCAGCACCGCTGATATGAATGTGATCGTTTCACACAGCATTGCTGATCAACTCCCTGAGGGGAATAAGGTCGTGATCTATAACGGCTTTGAGCCGGAGCAATTCGCGAAGCTATCCTTCTCTTCAGGTGAGCAATTCCGGATCAAGTACATCGGTATGATCACTGCAGGACAGAGACTTGAGCCTCTGATAAACGCTATGAATGATCTTCATGTGGGCTCTACCATCGAGTTCTCTGTGATTGGAAAGAATGATAAAGCTGTTCATGAGAAGATCAAAGCCGCTTCGAAAAGCTATTCGCTGAAGATCAGCGACTTCCTGCCTCACGCCAAAGCCCTCGAAGAAATGGTGAATGCCGAGCTCCTTGTGCTGTTGATCAATGAATATGAGGGTAACGAAGGCATGCTGACTACCAAATTGTTTGAGTATCTTGGATCCCGCACTCCGATCCTCTGTCTGGGAAACACCAGAGGTGAAGCAGCGGAGGTAATCCGAACCTGTGACGCGGGTAACTGCTTTGAATACGAAGACAGCGGGGTGTCTGAATACATTAGAAGTGTTTACCAATCCTGGAAGGATGGCAATCCACTCCGCTCAACAGGCATTATCTCGGCATACGGGACGACCGGACAGATCGGCAAACTGCTGGAACTGATCCCGGATCGAAGACCTTAGTTAACCTGTCTGAGCCTGATCCCCACCGGTCTGTGATCTGAGATCTGGCTGCTGTAATTCGTCCAGCTGCCAAACCAGTTCTCGACCAGAAGGCTGCTGCAGACTGAATCTGCCGCGGCAAAATCGTCAAAAAGCTCGTTCGTGATCAGGATCTGATCGATCTGACTATTCGAATTGGGGTATGAAACCGTATTATATGTGGGGTTGAGAGCAATAGGCATCGTCGCGAACAGGTATTCATCAGGCTTGTTCAGGAAGGCGAGAAAGACGTTATATGCCGCAGGTTCGGCGATCTGATCGTTCATATCTCCCATGACCACAACGTTCTTGTCTCCCAGATTGGTGCTGATATATTGATCCAGCATCTCGCAAGCCAGCCTGCGCCTCACTTCTTCATCCCAGTCGTCAGTCTCGTCTATATAGTTATCACCGTAGGCTTTGAGGTGATTGTCGATGAGATAGTATTCCTGAGCGTTCCAACGTGCCTTGAGAATATAGGGCGGACGCGGGAAGGGATTGCTGTCTTCGTTGTAGATAGTATATTGATCAAGCATTTCGACGGTGCTGGTATTGTAAAGATAAGCCAGACGATAGCTGGTCGTGGCATTGGAGATGCAAGCATCATAGCCGGGAATCATACTCGCCAGCGTATTAAAAGCGCTGTAGTCGTTTATCTCCTGAAACGCGATGACATCGACCTTCAGAAGGGGGATCAGCTGCGCCAGAGCTTCGATTGTCTGGGAACCCTGCCAGGGGAACTCACGCAGATTCCACGTGACGATATCCAGGGTTTCGTCTGTTCCGAAGATCAATGAATCTTCATCGATATCCGGAGTTAGATTGGTGTTCGTTCCGCATCCCCAGAAAAGGAACAGGGACGCAAGCACGATCATTATCAGGGGTAATCTATACTTCATTTTGATACTCCATTATTTGCTGAGGAAATGACAGGATTGATAAGTGATTATTCTGTCAATAGCTTTTTCAATCTTGCCCTTTGTTTGCAGGGCAGTTTCTCTCTATCCCCTCTCTATCATCTTACGTCATGACATAAGATGATAGAGAGGGGATAGAGAGATGATACTCAGTTTATCAAAATAAAGAAGTAAGAATGGATGCGGATGAGAACTTAACCGCTGAGGTTGATCTTCCTGCTTTTAAATCCATAGCCGAGAACATCGTTGACCTCGGTCAGGATCATGAACGCATCCTCATCTATGTCTTTGACAATATCGGTCAGAAGTGGAACTTGCCGGCGGTTCATGACGCAGAACAGGACGTTTATGTCTTTTTTGCTGAAGCCACTGATACCTTTGAGATAAGTCACTCCCCTATCGAGCTTTTCGTAGATCTCGTCTCTGATCTCGTCAACCTTGTCTGAAATGATATAGACACCTTTGATATAGGGAAGTCCTTCGCTGGTAAGATCGGTTATCTTGGTGCTGATAAAGAGGTTGACGTAACCCCAAATAATGAGCTTGAGATCGCCGAAAACCAGACCAACGCTGAGAATAATAGCCGTTTCCACGAGCCAATAGCCCATACCGATCGAAACACCCGCTTTCTGCTTGATCAGAGCCACGGGAATATCAGTTCCGCCGGTGGAGCCTCTGAAACGGAAAATCAGTCCCAAGCCGATGCCCAGCATCACTGATCCGGCTATGGCAGAAAGATAGATATCCTGGGGAGGAAGCATGGCAAAGATCTCTCTGCCTTTGTCGATGAAGGTGTATTTTGCCAGATCCCGGATTATACCGAGTTTGTGCAAGCTGGGAATGCTGATCAGATCGGTCATGAGCGAACAGCTGAGCATACCCCAGAGAGACTTCCCTCCAAAGGACTTGCCGATGAAGATGAAGCTGATCACAAAGAGAGGGACGTTCAGAACGATCATGGTCATACCATAGGGTACCTTGGTGAAGTGATTGATTATCTGTGCGATACCGGCAACTCCACCCGGGGCAATATTGTAGGGCAACAAAAACCAGCTGTAGCCAATAGCAAAAAACACCGAGGCAAACACTATTCCAAGATAGCGTCCAATCTCCCTGTAGAGATGCTTTCTGACACTGTTCAACATTTCTCTCTCCTTTAGTCTTGACGGATTACTCAGTTCGCAAAATATGTCTCTTCACTAATTTAAGGAAGTTAACATGACAATAGATATCAGATTAAACGGTGAAGAACATAGCGTTATAAAGCTTGAAGAGCCGGCTCAAATCAAGGACATCATCAGGACTCTCGATATTGATCGGAACACCGTCTTGTCCTATAAAATAAATCACACAATATATGTCAATGATGAATATCTGGTCGAGCACGACGAGATGATTAACTGCATCACCTATTCACATCCCGAAGGCATGCGAATCTATCAGGACTCGGCGATCTTCATCATGGCAAAAGCGCTCTTTACGATCATGGGCATGAGCCACAACCTGGTGATCGAACACTCGATCGGAGACGGAGTCTTTTGCGAAGTATTCAATACTGAAAAGTTCACGGAACAGGATTGCGCCCGGTTGTCAGAGACGATGAATGAGATAGTGGCTGCGGATATACCCATCGACAGGATCGAAGTTCGTACCGACGAAGCTCTGGATATCTTTTCCGGTATGGGCAGGAAAGACCTGCTGAAGAATCTGCGCTACAAGTATGAACAGAATGTGGCGATCTATCGCTGCGGCAAATACTTTGACATGTTCATCCGTCCCCTGGCGGACCGGACCGGGATGATCAAGGAATTCGAGCTGATCTATCAGGCGCCGGGGTTCATCCTGAGGTTTCCCAAGGATAAAGACTGCAAGGTCTCCAAGCCGTTCATCCTGCCCAGGAAGCTCTTCGCTCTGCACCAGGAACACGATAAGTGGCTGGATATTCTCGATGTGCACAATATCTATGACGTGAACCGGCTGATCGATAATTATGACATCTCGGAATTTATCCTGGTGGAAGAGGCTCTGCATGAGAAGAAGATAGCGGAGATCGCTGCCGACATCGTGAAAAACAAAGATGCCAAGATCATCCTCATCGCGGGACCTTCATCAAGCGGGAAGACGACCTTTGCCAAACGTCTGGGAGTTCAATTGCAGGCGTCCAAGGCAAAGCCTATCGTAATTGGTCTGGATGACTACTTTATCGATCGGGACAGGACTGCCAGAAAGGAAAACGGAGATTTCGACTTCGAGTCGATCTATGCTCTCGATCTGGAATTCCTCAATGAACAACTTACTGCTCTGCTGAACGGCGAACAGGTCGATCTGCCGAGCTATGACTTTGCCAGAGGTGTCAGACGGAAAGGCAACCGCAGCGTCAGGCTCAAACATGATAACGTAATCGTTATGGAAGGTATCCATGGCTTGAACGGCATCCTGACGCAGTCGATACCAGACAACCGAAAAGCAAAGATCTATATCAGCGCTTTGAATCAATTGAATATTGATAATCATAACCGCATCCCCACGACAGATTGCCGTTTGATCCGCAGAATTGTGCGTGATCACCAGTATCGGGGATACCGGGCGGATGAGACCATTCTTCGCTGGCCGGACGTCCGCGATGGTGAAGAAAAGAACATCTTTCCATATCAGGAAAACGCGGATTATATGTTCAACAGCAGCTTGACCTACGAACTTGGAGTCTTACGCAAACACGCATGGAAACTTCTCCTCAAGGTACCAAAGTCCTCAAGCAGCTACACTGAAGCGCAGAGGCTCCTACGTCTCCTGGCGCATGTGAACGACGTTCCGGACGCTCTGGTTCCCTATAACTCCATCATCAGGGAGTTTACGACCGGAAGCATCTTCAGGTATTAGGATATGAGTAAGATACATATTCTTGCTGAAGATGTCCGCAACAAGATCGCTGCCGGAGAAGTGATCGAACGACCCGCCTCGGTGGTGAAAGAGCTTGTTGAAAACGCCATCGATGCAGGCGCAAGCTCCGTAAGCGTTTCGGTCGATAATGGCGGTAAGGATATGATCCAGGTCACGGATAACGGCTATGGCATGAGCTCGGACGAGGCGATGCTGTCCTTTGAACGTCACGCGACGTCCAAGATCAAGACTGTAAACGATATCATTCATATCAGTACCCTTGGCTTCAGGGGTGAGGCTCTGCCCAGTATAGCTTCGGTCAGCAACCTGACTCTGACGACCAAGACTGCCGGGAGCGACACAGCGACTCTCATTGAGTATAATAACGGCAGGCTGATCAACGTTAGCCAGACATCAGCGAATCTCGGAACGACCATCATCGTGAAAGGGCTTTTCAAAAACATCCCCGCACGAAGGAAGTTCTTGCGTTCGGACACTGCTGAACTGCGCCATATACTGAAGTACTTTCATTATCAGGCAGTGATATATCCCAAGATCAGCTTCAAGCTGATCGTCGATGGCAGAGAAAAGCTATTTTATCAAGCCACCGACGAACGCACTCAAAGGATGTCAGATATCTTCGGAAGCAGTTTTCTTTCAGATGATATCATCAGTATTGACAATTCCACTGGTGGTTACAGAGTCGAGGGCTATATCTTCGGGCTTGAAGATCGTTCCGATAAACTGATCGATATCCAGTACATCTTTATTAATGGACGATTTGTCAGTGATAAAACCGTTCGGCATAGTATCAAATCAGCTTATGAGCCATTTATTCTTAAGACAAGGGTTTGGGCTAAAGGCACGACCCCGCCATACATTGTATTCATCACGATCCCACCTGAGCTGATCGACGTGAATGTTCATCCTACCAAGCAGGAAGTGCGTTTTCGCGAACAGCAGCACGTTCACGGGATGGTACTTTCCACGATCACTCAAGCATTGAAGCAGTATGAAGCTGATAAGTTTGACTCCGCCAGGCAGAAGTTTAACAATGCCCAGGCTGTTGGGCAGGCGAGCTATGTGGAGAAGGAGATCTATAAGGACAGGGTGGATATTCCTCCGTTCAGCCAATACAAGAAAGAATTCTCCAATCTCTATCAGGATGATCTCTTCCGTCCTGAGCCGGTCAGGCAGGAGCCTATCCCGATTCTCAATCCAGAGGCGGAGAAAAACTCTGAGCAACTTGAACTTCTCCCTGACCAACCCAATGACAATGTTTCATACAAGCTGCTTCTGGCGAATGAGGAAGATTACATCAATCCCTGGCAACTGCATAACACCTATATCTTTGTACAGGTTGAAGATGGTCTGGTAGTGATAGATCAGCATGCCGCGCACGAGCGGATCGTTTATGAGAGACTCCTGCACAGAGCAGGCGGTGCTCCCGCAGTGAGGCAAAAGCTGCTCCTGCCAATAGTGATCGATATACCTCCGTACATCGCGACTGATATCAGAGATCTCGTGGATGCCAACCTCGAGCTGTTGGAAAAGATCGGCTTCGCTATCAAAAAGTTCAGCGGAAACTCACTCGTCGTGGAAGAGATACCGGCGGAACTGGGTGATTGGCAAGGCGGGAAAGTCTTTATCGAGATACTCAAACAACTGGAGAGCGAACTCGAGATCAATGCGGATTTCCGTGACAGCCTGGCAAAGTCCATTGCCTGTAAATCCTCGATAAAAGCAGGGCACAAGCTCACACGCCGGGAGATGCTCAATCTGATCAATGACCTGTTTGCCTGCCAAACTCCCTATTTCTGCCCGCATGGAAGGCCTGTCCTCATCAAGATGACGCTTCCTGATTTCGAGAAGAAATTCAAGCGTCTGGTATGATCCCGCTCCTGGTTATCGAAGGACCGACTGCCTCCGGTAAAAGTGATCTGGCAATTACCCTGGCAGAGATTCTCGGAACCGAGATTATCTCCGCTGATTCCAGACAAGTGTATCGTTATCTTAACATTGGAACCGCAAAACCCTCTCAGGAAGAGCTTCAGCGGGTCAAACACCACCTGATCGATATCGTTGACCCGGATCAAAGCTACAACTCCGGTCTCTTCGTGCGGGATACGGAACATATTATCGATGATCTCACCATGAAAGGTAAGATCCCCATTATTTGCGGTGGTACTGGGCTTTACGTGAAGTCGTTATTACATGGCTTATTTGAATTGCCAGAGATCGACCCTCAGATCAGGACCACACTCAAACGAAGGCTGGATTCTGTAACCATTGATCAGCTATACAAGGAACTTCACACCTGTGATCCTGTCTTTGCCTCAGGTATCAGTGTCAATGACACACAGCGGATTCTCCGTGGTCTGGAAGTCTTCATGGCTACTGGCAAGAACATCAGTGACCACTGGAAGGAACAAGCTACCAAATCAAAATACACTCCCTACCGTATTCTGATGGACATTCCCCGTGATATCCTTTATTCAAGAATCAACCACCGCCTGGGAAAAATGATAGCATCGGGATTACTGCAAGAGATATCCGATCTCTTTACCCGAGGATTTACTCACTCTGATCCTGGGCTTAATAGTCTGGGGTACAAGGAGTTCATGCCGTATTTCTCTGGGATAGACACCCTCGAATCCTGCCTGGATAAGGCAAAGCAATACAGCAGAAACTATGCTAAAAGGCAGTGTACATGGTACAGAAAGTACGATTTTAATTTGACAATCACCAACCCCGATTATAATATATCAGAGATACGCAGCCCGATCCTTCATTGGGCACAATCCGTTTGAACGCTACTAACTTGATAAGAGGAACTTGATGCAGATAATCGCCAAGGTGTACGATCTGGACATATACGAAAGTGAGATCAGGCAAGAATGCCGAAACGCTAACCCTTGTATGGAAGATTCTCCAGATGTATCGAGCTTGAATTCGGCACTGGCTCATCTGGTCGATCGAATGCTCCTCTTACACAAGGCCGAAGAGATCGGTCTGAAAATCACCGACGATGAGTATGATGCCGCTCTCATGGATATCCTCGATGTCCACGAAAGCGATATTATACCCACTGATGCCAGCAAACGCGGAAACTTCGAAGCCGGCAAACTCGAAAAGCTGATCAAGTCAAAAATCCTGATCAAGAAGTATCTCGCCTCTGTCACATCCCAGCCAATAGATATTACTGAAGAGGAATTGCGCAACTTCTATGATGAACAGCGAGAGGTATTTTTTACCCATGAAGAGGTTCGCGCTTCTCATATTCTCGTCAAAGACGACACACCTGACGCCCTCGCCAGGGTCATCAAGATCAGATCGGAGATCAAGACTCCCAGGGATTTTGAAACTATCGTCTGCGACAACACCGGACAACCGTCGTGTCTCAGATGCGGCGATCTTGGTTTTTTCCCGCGTGGCAAACTGATCAAGGAGATCGAAGACATAGCCTTCAGCCTAAAATTAAACGAGATCAGCCAGCCTTTCCAGACAAAACATGGATACCATATCCTGATGCTGACGGACAGACGAAAATCAAACAGCATCAAGTTCGAAGATATCAAGGACAGCCTTCGCGCCAGATTGATCCATATTGAGCGTGAATTCCTCATCATCAAACACATCACTGAACTCCGCAAACAAGCCCAAGACCACATCGTTATCCTCGACCCTTCCTATCATCTGTAGATACTTCCCGATCAGCGTTCATCATGCCCTCAGGATAAATAAATCTTGACTATCTATATCTGATTGAGGAACTTGGTTCCGTGATATCTTTACCGGATTTGAATTATCCCAAGGGAGTAACGATGACCGATAAGCTCTTCAATGTTCCGGCATCATTTATATTGCCGGCTTTACTTGTTCTGTTCTTTGTTTGTGCGCCTCTGTACTCGAAAACTAACTCCCCTATAGACGGAAACAGATTCACAACTATCGAGGATTTCGAAAGTGGTTTCGTTAGTCTGAACTCCTGGCCAACGGAGGATATCAGCCCCAATTCCTGGAATCTGGACACTAGCGTCACTTATGCCAATTCTTCATATTCACTTAAGCTATACGGCAACACCTGGAAACAGCAGTTCATCACCCCCATCGTGGTCGATTCCGGCTATGTCTTTGAAGCGCAGATCTACTACACAGGAAATCCGAGGATACAGGGAATCGGCTTTTCTGACGGACAACACACTCTTTTCTATTCAACTGCCGGTTCTGCCACGCTCGACATCGAAGTCTGGATACCGGTTTACCAAGGATCCGGATCAAGTTCCAGCTGGAACACCTTCCAATTCCCAATAGCGGATGACTGGTATGCCTTTTTCGACACCCTTCCTGTCATCACCTCAGTTATCTACATCAATGATCTCGATGGCTCAGCCAGTGGCAGCATCTGGTTCGATTCGATCCGTGACATCAGTTCTGACATACCGGTTCCTCCAACGGTCTCAATTACATACAATACCACTTTCAACAACCGCATCAGTGACCATACCAGAGACGTAGGAATCCAGTTCAATAGTATCGTCCAGGATCCGGACAGCTTCAGCTTCAACTATCTCTGGTCTTTCGGGGATTCTCTGACAAGTACCGACGCCAATCCCTTCCATCTTTACACGGTCACGGACGACCATCCCTACCGGGCAACTTTGAAAGTCACCGACAGCACTGGACGCTGGGGCATGGCTACGGCTGACATCGATGTTGATCCGGGCGAAGGAAGCCTCCCTCTGACCCTGAACTTCGTGGGAGACACGATGCTCGCCAGAAGATATGATCAACCTGGAGGGATCATCCCCACCATGGGTGTCAATGCGATCTTCCAACCCACTAAGTTCATGCTTGGGGACGCAGCGGATATTACCGACGCGAATCTCGAAGTAGTCCTAACCGATCAGGGAGTTCACCACCCCACAAAATCCGTTTATTACCGTGGTAATCCGGCTAACGTCCAGGGTTTGACCTATGCCGGAATCGATCTGGTATCCTTGGCAAACAACCACGTTATAGACTATGGACTCGTGGGACTGCAGCAGATGCAGACAAATCTGACCAACAACGGCATCCTCTTTAGTGGCGCAGGCGCTAATTCTTACGAAGCCTACAAACCCGCCTGGATAAATAAAAAGGGCTTGAATCTTGCCTTCCTCAGAAGTTGTGACCGCACCGGACAGTACAACCACGCGGAGCCCTATCTGCAAGCCGGATACAACAAATATGGCTTCGCCTATATGACACCCTATTATGTGTCTCAGCAGATCAATGCGGTTCGCGATTATGCCGATCTGATCGTGACAGAACTTCATGGAGGAAGCGAATATTCACTCAGCCCTGGAAGCGGTTATGACAAGAGCAACCCTCTGCTGGAAGACACCCAGGACGAGGAATACGGTTATCTTTCCGACATTCCGCATCAGTGGGACATCGACCTCAGGCACAGCGTCGTGGATGCGGGAGCGGATCTTGTCATTGTTCATCATCCTCATATACTTCATGGCCTCGAGTATTACCATGGGGTTTTGATCGCGCATTCACTGGGAAACTATGTCTTTGATCTAGACTATCCTGAAACCATGCCGACGATGATCCTTTATGCCGATGCCTATGAGGATGGATTTACGAACTTCACAGTGAAGCCGGTATTCATTGATGCTTATATCCCCAAGCCGGCGACTGGCCAGCTTGGAGTCTATATCCTGGACTACCTCGCCATGCGTTCGCGAGAGCTAAATACGACTCTGATCGTGGACAAGGAACATATCAGAGCCAAGGTCTGTGAGAATACTCTCGATTACTCGGAAATAGTCTCAAACAACACCCTCCCCCTTTGGCTGGAAACGATCAGTACCGGCGTTTATGGAACCAAACCCTTCAAACTTCCCAGGCAAGGCAGTATCTCTGGCGTGAGTGGCATTTCTCCTCTTGATTCTGCCGAATTGAGGCTTGGCGCGGAGACGATCTGGTACGGCAATTTCGAGGATGAAGGCTCCACTCTCTGGAGCGTATCGAACTTTTCGACCACTGACGTCATTGATGGCGCCCGCAGCGCGCTGCTCAATCCTGCCAATGGCCAGACATCCACGGCAACCATTTCTGATCGTTGCAAATGGTATGACAATACTAAAAGCTACACTCTGCATGGTTGGATAAAACTGCGCAACGCCAGCAATGTCAACATCGTCATTCGCTATTACAACTCCCGTACCAGCGGAATGCTCAGCAGCGAAAACATCACTGCAAACCTCTCCGGCACTTATGATTGGACATGGTTCAGCAAGGAACTCACCATACCTTCCAACGCCTGGTACTATGATATCCGCCTCACCGCGACGGGAGCCGGAGCAAATTCCACCGCTCTCTTCGATAATGTTGGTCTGATCGAATGGAGCCCCTGGCAGGATTCCGGGCAATATAACTCCATTGCCTATCCGAATAATTACTATTGGATGCAGCTTCGCACGCCGGAACTGCCCAAATCAGTGAATCTCAGTTTCACCGAAACGAGTTATTGGGAGAATCGTGACCGCTCCGGGCATACCAATGCGCCTGCTACATTCGAACTGACAGTGTATCCGAATCCCCTTTATGGGAATGGCTCCATCAAGTTTGATCTCCCCGGATCGGCTTCTACAAAAGCTGAGATATTCAATCTTCGCGGTCAGCGGGTGTGCAAGATCCTCGATCAGGAATTGAGCAAAGGTTCTCATGAACTCAGCTGGGACGGAAGAGACGATAGCGGGAGAACATGTGGCCAGGGTGTTTACTTTGTAAAGATCAGCCAGGCAGGTCGTTCAGCGACAGCCAAATTCCTGCTGATCAAATAGCCTTTTCTTCCCTTTAGGGATATGGTACGCTACCCGTACGCCTCCCATACGGTGACCGTATGATATCCGTACAAAATTCGGTGAGAATACCGTCGGCGTTCCTCAATTGAACGTTCAGCTCACATCATAGGAAAAGGAGATCCGGCACATCGGAACAATTTCCTTGACGAATATGCCCGACAAAATGACTTGGATTCAAGGTTTTTCATCCGGCTAAATTAGCTCAGTTGGTAGAGCGATTGATTCGTAATCAATAGGTCGGGGGTTCGAATCCCCCATTTAGCTCCATTATAAGGCTGTCTCAGGGCAGCCTTATTCTGCATTAGAGAGGAGAATAATTGCGCACTCGTAAAGCCATTGCCTTGTTTTCAGGAGGCTTGGACAGCATTCTGACCGTGAAGTTTATGCAGAAGCTCGGATACACAGTTTATCCGGTCTTTTTCAACGCGCCATATTTTCCTACAAATAAAGCTGTTATCTCCGCCCGGGATAATGGCATCGAACTTATCCTCAGAGACATCACGGAAGAGCACTTTGCTATGGTCATGAATCCAAAGTTCGGTTATGGCAAGAACATCAACCCCTGCATAGATTGTCACGCTATGATGATCAATCTCGCGGGACGGATGATGGAAGAGCTGAACGCCGATTTCATCATCACCGGAGAGGTCATTGGCCAGAGACCGATGTCGCAGAGACGCGATTCGCTGGCAGTGGTCGCCAATCATTCAGGATTTGGAGACCTGCTGGTGCGTCCCCTCTGCCAGAAATGCCTCCCGGATACTCTGCCGATCCGGCTTGGATGGGTTGATAAGCAGGAAATGCTGAATTTCAACGGTAGAAGCAGAAAACCTCAGATGGACATGGCAGCGGAATATGGTATCACTAGCTTCCCGGCTCCGGGTGGCGGATGTTCACTTACGGACGTGAACTATACTCTGAGGTTACGCGAACTCATTAAGTATGAACATGATACCGGTATGGATCTTAGCCTTTTGAAATATGGCAGGCATTATCGCCTTAGCCCCAAGCATAAGCTCATCATCGGCAGGGATGAAAGGGAAAATGACACTCTCTGGGAGTCGTTTCCCGAGTCTCTGTTCCTGAGATCAGACGAGTTTTCTGGGCCTCTGGGGCTGATCTCCGGAGCAGATCCCTCTCCCAAGATAATCGAGCTCGCGGCTTCGATCTTGCTTACCTATATCACCAAAGCCCCGGATGTTTCTCCGGTTATATTCGGTATCGGGGACATGCTAGATCGCACCCTGGAAGCTAGAAAAGCCTCCGGTGAGGTGCTTCGCGCTCTTATGATCACTCAGCCACAGGAGTAAAATATGCTTCACATCGAGAATTATATTCTCCTCCCGGCTTTTCAGACCAATACATGGTTGATCTGGGATGATGAAGGAACGGGAGTGCTCTTTGATCCATCAGCTCCTTCACCGCAGTTGCTCGACAGCATCAGGGATCGCAACCTGAAGATCGAATACATCGTTATCACCCACGGTCACTTAGATCACATCGGAGGAATCGGTTTCTTTAAGAAGGAACTTGGTTCTAAAGTCGCGATCCATGCTCTGGATGCTCCCTGTCTGACCAATGATAAACTCAATCTCAGCACGTTCATGGATGCACCGGTACTAGCGCCTCAGGCAGATCTGCTTCTGGAAGATGGAACAGAATTACTTACAGGGTCGATCCGGATCAAGGTCATTCACACTCCCGGGCATACCAGAGGCGGGATCTGCTTGCTTGTTGGAAAGTTTCTTATCAGCGGAGATACTCTTTTCGAACAGAGCATTGGCAGGACTGATTTTCCTGGAGGTTCCCACGCTCAGATCATCGCATCGATTAAAACGAAGCTATTCATCCTGCCTGATGAAGTGGTAGTATATCCCGGGCACGGTCCCAAGACAACGATAGGGATCGAAAAAATGACCAATCCTTTTGTTTATTAGGAGTTCATGATGGCGCACAATACTGTCCTGATCCTGGATTTCGGCTCTCAATACACACAGTTGATCGCCCGCTCTATTCGTAACTTGGGCGTTTATTGTGAGATACATCCCTACAACCTGGACGACACTTCCATTCTGAAACTGAAACCTCAGGCGATAATTCTCTCGGGGAGCCCGGCAAGCCTCACACAGGAAAACCCGCCGCGACCGACCGACCTGATCTGGGATATGCGTGTTCCGATCATGGGGATCTGCTATGGAATGCAGTTGGTCACAGACCACTTTGGCGGTGAAGTCTCGCATTCTGATCATAAGGAATATGGCTTTGCCGTGCTCGACATCTGCGCAGAAGACGCTATCGTGGAGGGGCTTAACAACCAGGAACAAGTTTGGATGAGCCACGGAGATTCTATTACTTTACTGTCTGATTCGATGAGAGTTATTGCCAGAACAACTAATTCTCCTTATGCGATCATCAGGCATAATGAACTGCCGGTCTATGGCTTGCAGTTCCATCCGGAAGTCGTGCACAGTCCTTGCGGAGACCGACTCCTGGGGAATTTCCTTCTGAAGATAGCCGGGTTAGTTGCTGATTGGTCTGCTAGTTCTTTTATAGAGGAATCAATTGCCAAAATCAAAACACTCATTGGCACTGAGAAAGTCATCCTTGGCCTTAGCGGTGGGGTTGATTCTTCAGTTGCTGCGGCATTATTGGCAAAAGCCATCGGGGACCAATTGATCCCTATCTTCATTGATAATGGCCTTATGCGTTATCGTGAAGCGGAAAGAGTCAGGGAGAGCTTTGCCGATCTCAAGGAGATCAAGATCAACTTTGTTGATGCCTCAGAGCTTTTCGTTGGCAGACTTTCAGGCGTGACAGACCCCGAGACCAAGCGTAAGATCATCGGCAAAACCTTCATCGAAGTCTTCGAACAGGAGGCAAAGAAGTATCAGGACGCGAACTGGCTGGCACAGGGAACGCTGTATCCTGACGTGATAGAGAGCGTTTCTTTCAAAGGGCCCTCAGCTACGATCAAATCGCATCATAACGTTGGTGGTCTCCCAGAAAAGATGAAGCTGAAACTTATTGAACCTCTGCGAGAGCTCTTCAAGGATGAAGTAAGAGAAGTCGGCGCTCGTCTTGGTTTACCGAGAGACCTCGTTAACAGGCATCCCTTCCCCGGGCCTGGTCTGGGAGTCAGGATCCTCAGCAATATTACCAAAGACAAGATAAATCTGCTCCAGCGGGTGGACGAGGTGTTTATATCTGAACTAAGAGCTTCAGGGTTATACGATAGCACCTGGCAAGCATTTGCCGTGCTGCTGCCTGTCAGATCCGTCGGTGTGATGGGCGACGAGCGTAGCTACGACTATGTCTGTGCTCTTCGAGCCGTTAACAGCGTGGATGGCATGACAGCTGACTGGACGGAACTGCCTTTTGACTTCTTGAAAAGAGTCTCAGGACGGATCTGTAACGAGGTAAGGGGGATCAATCGGGTCGTGTATGATATCAGTTCCAAGCCCCCCTCTACAATAGAATGGGAGTAGAGACAATACCTTTGAGAAGATTTATTGCGGTTTTGCGGAATGAATCTTGCATAGTGTACAATCAGTTTAAGGGAGGTTCAGATGAAACTGACAATGATATTAACCATACTCTTGACATTTAGCATGTTGCTGGCCACCGGTGTGGAACAATATACTACCACCGGATGGGGTGTTCGTGCTTCGCTTGAGAGCGTCCGCGCAGTACCCCAGACCGAAGACAATAGCGCTGACAATAATGATGGTCTCGATACCATTTCTTCCATAACCAAGACCTTTGCTCTGCCATATCAGAGCGCAGACGTGCAATTGAACCACGTTAGCTGGAATGTCTTTGACTCCAACGGGACTTTCCTCTATAAAACTCAAACTCAACGTGAGAATACTGTTGTCCTGGCAAAGTCATTCACATTTCGTGAGTTTCATGGCTTTACGGTTCGTATAGCTGCCCAATATACCGATAATGATCTTGTCTATACCTTGGATAATATAGACTTTAACCTCGTAGGCTCGGATCTTATTGATATTCCTGCGGGAGTCTCACCGGCATTTGTCGAAGCGTATAAGACCCTCGCAGACAATTGGAATACCTGCTACCTGCGTGATCTTCCGCTTTCAAAACCTAAGATGCTGATCATATCTCACACGCAGTTAGCGAACTATCAGGCAGACTTCATCAAGTGGAAAAAGCAGCTTGGATTTGATGTTTACGTCGCCAATAAAAGTGATATCGGAACAACTTTAAGTCAGTTCAAGACTTTTATCGCCGACCATTACAATCAGTATCATTGCGATTACCTCCTGCTCTTCGGAGATGTAGGCGACCCCACCGCCGCTTACACTATCCCGACTGCCTACTTCCCTTCTCCTGAGTATCAGGAGAATGATGCCGACGACCAGCAGTATGGCATGATCCTCGGAGACGACTACTTACCAGAAATGCTGGTGGGTAGATTCTCTTTTGGCAACGTTTCGGAGTTTATCACCATGGTTAACAAGACCATGGGCTACGAGAAAGCTCCCCTGATGACTGATACAAACTGGATGAGACGTGCCGTGACAGTCGCAGGAAACTACGCCGAAGGTGGATTACGCCCCGTTTCGCCGATCCAGATGTCCCGCTGGCTCCGCAACCGTCTGCTGGATTATGGCTTCACAGCCGTTGACACTGTTTACTACCCCCCAACCTATCCGGGAACATCTCTCATCCAGGCTGCGATCAACCAAGGTGTTCAATACGTCAGCTATCGTGGCTGGGGCGATGCCAATGGATGGCACTATCCCTCGTTCCACCTTGCTGATCTCAATTCTACTTTCAACGGCGCTAAGATGCCTATTGTCTTTTCGATCGTCTGTAACACTGGAGATTTTGCCAACACTGTCAATCCATCCTTCGGTGAGAAGTGGATGAGAATGGGCACTGCTTCGACTCCAGGTGGTTGTATCGCCTTCGTAGGACCATCCGATCTACACACCAAGACCAGGCTCAACAATTCGGTATCCAGCGGTGCATTCCGCTCAATCCTGGATTATGGTGTCAGAGGCTTCGGTTCCAGCGTCCTGAATGGCAAGATGGAGCTCTACAAGAC
>DAOPZE010000023.1:0-24869 GCA_035353255.1 Candidatus Cloacimonadota bacterium | reverse complement strand
CAATAATCTATCCGCTATCTTGGTGTAGAGATCGAATAGCATTTAAAACCTCTTCCGCGGTGATCTGATTCATGCAGTTGAAATGGTTCAGGGGACAGCGCTCTCCCCCATGCAGACTACAGGGCTGACAGTCCAGATCTTTACAGACTATCCTGGCATTGGAGTTCATTGGAGAAAAGCCAAGAGAGGGATGTGTAGCGCCAAAGATCGCGATCTGTGGCTTACCCAGAGCCGCTGCAAGATGCATGGGGCCGCTATCATTGGTGATCACGATATCTATGAGACCGATGACTTTGATAAGGTCGGCAAGCGTGAACTTTCCGCAAAGATCAGTGCAGGACTCAGGACACGACATCGCTAATGACGAGCATAATGGTCTTTCTGCTTCACTTCCAAGCAGGAAGAAATGATATCTATCCTTTGCATAGTCGATGATCTCCCTGAGTTTAGCCAAGGGAAACATCTTGGTTTGATGCGCCGCTCCGGGAAAGAGGGCAATGGAAAGCTTGTTATCAAGCCTGGGGATCAGAATAGTTTTCGCAATATTCTCCGTAGTGGAGCTGCTCCATGCGGTTGGCAGGTTTAGCCAGGGGATCGGCAGATGCTTCGGTATACTATATCCTTCCACCGATCGGAAAGCGGATAAGTAAAGCCTGACGGTAAAATCTATCCCGGTCTTGGCATGGGTTCTGACGATGTTCTGACGCTTGATCCTGGCTTTATTATACCTGTGTATCACGGCAGGCATGGCAAACAACGAGATCAGTGCGGCAGACAGCTTGGAATGGAGATCATAGACTATATCATAGTTCTGCATGTGAATGGCAATATGTGATGCAAGTGTTTTGTCATATACAAGCACCTTATCGACTGTACCAAATAGCTTAACGATTCCGACAAACGCTTGTTTGGTGAGATAATGGATCTCACTATCGGGATAGATCCGTCTCAGCTCGCTGGTGAAAGCTTGGGTTAACACGATGTCTCCCAAGGAACTGAGACGGACTATCAGGATCTTCATTCTATTGTTTGATAAGTTCTGGTAACTTCCGGATCACTTCGTTGAGACGTTCGGGATGCTTGCCACCTGCTTGTGCTGTGTCCATTCTGCCTCCACCCTTGCCGTCAAATTCCCCGGCAAGGTTCTTCACCAGGTTGCCGGCATTGAATCTGGTTTGCAGATCCGGGGTGACGGCGCAGACCATGGAAACTGAGTCCTCATCTTTCTTGTTGAAGAAGACCGCGATCGTGTTCTTAGCTTTGGTGTGGATCATTTCCGCGTAAAGACGCAGATCAGCATCGGCGGGAAGGATCTTTGCCACAAGCGCAAAACCGTCCTGAGAAGTGGCAGAACTGATGAACCCGTCGATCTCGGATGATATCTGTTTCTCTGTGAGGGTTTTTAGCTCCGATTCAAGTTTATCGGCTTTCTGCAGAACAACTTCGATTTTCTCTTTTAGCTTTTTAGGGCTGGTGGAAAGTAGATCGGCAAGCTGGCTCATTTCGTCTTCCTGCCGCAGAGTCGTCTCATAGGCAGGCAATCCGGTCACGGCTTCAATACGCCTGATTCCGGCGGCAGAGGAACCTTCTGAAAGGATCTTAAAGAGTCCGATCTCACCTGTGGAACTTACATGTGTGCCTCCACAGAGTTCGCGGGAGAAGTCCTGAACTGATACGACTCTGACGTTGTCGCCGTATTTCTCACCAAAGAGTGCCATCGCTCCGAGGCTTTTAGCCTCTGCTAGATCCATTACTTTGGTGCTGACCGGCAGATCAAGAATGACCTGTTCATAGACTAGCCTTTCCACCTTGCGCAGTTCATCATGGGACATAGCCTTGATATGTGTGAAATCGAATCTCAGATAATCAGGAGTCACAAGGGAGCCTTTTTGCTGAACCTGCTCGCCTAATACTGAGCGCAAGGCTTTATGCAGCAGATGAGTCGCAGTGTGGTTGCGGGTAATTGCGCGACGACGCTGGGAATCTACTTCAGCCGTGACCTCATCACCTGTAACGATCCCTCTGAGTAGTATACCATAGTGGATGTACTTCTCATTGACCTTTCTGGTATTGGTCACCTGGATCTCTAAGTCGGCATTGCTGACTTTTCCTGTGTCGCCAACCTGTCCTCCGCTTTCAGCGTAGAATGGAGTTCTGTCCAATATAAAGGCAACTTCACCTGATTCTTTGATCGAATATTGAACGATAGTAGTTTTGATGATAAGAGAATCGTATCCTTCAAAACGGGAATCGCTATTCTCTGAAATGACAGTCCAGTCTTCCTCGTCTGTATTGGCGACAAATCTGGATGCTGATCTTGCTCTTTCACGCTGAGCGTTCATCTCGTTGTTAAAGCCTTCAAGATCGATCGTATAACCTCGTTCTTCCGCGATGATCTGAGTAAGATCGGGAGGAAATCCGTAAGTATCATACAGGATAAAAGCATCAGCACCGGAGATGATCTGTCCATCCGTAGTCTTGATGATCTCTTCGAAGCGGGTCAATCCCATATCGAGAGTCTTGATGAATCTCTCTTCTTCAGCTTTGATGACCATCTTTATGAAGCTCTCTTTCCCTGCCAATTCGGTAAAGTGCTCTCCCATGACCTCGTTCACGACATCCACAAGCTTCCAGAGGAAAGGCTCTACGAAACCAAGCAAGCGTCCATGACGTGAAGCTCTTCGCAGGATCCGTCTCAGAACATAACCTCTACCTTCGTTTGAAGGGAAACCACCATCAGCGAGGGCAAAACAAAGGGTTCTGATATGATCCGCGATCACGCGATGCGAAACTCCGGTTTCATCTGTATATGATACACCGGAAAGCGAAGCGATCTTCTGAATAATTGGCTGGAACAAGTCTGTATCATAGTTTGATCTTACCCCCTGCAGGATCTGGCAAAACCGTTCAAGACCGCCACCTGTATCGACAAAAACACTCTCAAGGAGATGAAGATCGCCGTTTGTATCGCGGTTGAACTGGATGAAAACCAGATTCCAAAGCTCGATATATCTGCTGCAGTTACCGTTCACTTCACAGACATGATCCGGTTCACCGGCTCTTTCACAGGAATCCGGTCCACGGTCAAAGTGGATCTCAGAACATGGCCCGCAGGGTCCTGTATCTCCCATCTCCCAGAAGTTGTCTTTATCGCCGTGATAGGTGATGTGGTCAGGTATGATGTCTGTTTCCTCTTTCCACAGCTTATAAGCGTCCAGATCACTATGGTGAACAGTCGCGTATAGCTTATCTTTCGGGAACTTGTAGATCTGGGTAAGGAGTTCCCAAGCCCAGCTTATCGCCTCTTTCTTATAGTAGTCGCCGAAAGACCAGTTGCCCAGCATCTCAAAGAAGGTATGATGATAACCGTCTTTGCCGACTTCTTCCAGATCATTGTGCTTTCCACCGGCACGGATACACTTCTGGCTATTGACCGCGCGTGGATACTGAGCGACTTTCTGACCCAGAAAGATGGGCTTGAATTGGTTCATCCCGGCATTGGTAAAGAGAAGGGTCGGATCGTCCTGAGGCACAACCGGTGCAGATGGTACAAAGGTGTGTCCCTTCTCCTCGAAGAAGCGGATGAATTCTGCTCGTATTTGTTTACTGGTTAACATATATCCTCAATTAGCTGTCAATTCGTCAATATGCTCGAGGATCCACTTTTCAGCGCTCCATGCAGCAATAGCGCCATCTGAAGTAGCAGTGACAACTTGCCGCAACACAGTCTTGCGGATATCACCTGCAGCATAGATACCGGGGATATTTGTGTGCATGTTCTCGTCAGTAATGACGAAACCACCGCTATCAAGCTCCACTCTGGATTCCAGAAGCTGGTTATTAGGCAGGATTCCCACGTAAACGAAGACGCCATCAACCGGCAGAACTGTCACTGATTCTTTCTTGCGACTATACAGTTCAAGCTCTTCAACCCTGTCTTTCCCTCTGACTTCTTGTATGACTGTGTCCCAGATGAATTCCATCTTAGGGTTCTTGAAAGCTCGTTCCTGAATTATCTTCTGGGCTCTGAGGCTGTCACGTCTGTGTATGACATAGACTTTCTTGGCGAAACGTGTCAGAAACATTCCTTCCTCCACTGCGGAATCGCCACCACCAACGACTGCGACGACCTTGTCACGATAAAGAGCACCATCACATGTAGCACAATAGGATACTCCACGTCCGATGAGTCTTTCTTCTCCCGGAACGTTCATCCGTCTGGGATGCGCGCCTGTGCAGAAAATGATCGACTTCGCGCGGTACTTATCGTAACCGGTCTCTATAATCTTACAGAGACCCTCGAGCCCGATCGCTGTGATCTCTTCATCATAAAACACCGCGCCAAAACGTTCTGCCTGTTTCTTCATCTTGTCTGTAAGCTCGACTCCGTCGACCGGTTCTTCAAAACCTGGATAGTTTTCCACGTCACTGGTGACTGTGATCTGACCGCCAATGATAGCTCTTTCGAAGACCGCAGTGCTCAATCCACCCCGTGCGGAGTAGATAGCCGCGCTCAAACCCGCAGGTCCGGCTCCAACAATAATAACGTCATAATTCATAATAACCTCTAATCTATATTCTTATCAATATCTTATTCTACCGTGACGCTCTTTGCCAAGTTTCTGGGCTGGTCTACATCCAGACCACGCAGATCAGCAACGTGATACGCCATCAACTGCAAAGGGATGACAGTCAGTAAAGGCTGAAGGTTATTCAGAGTATCCGGAACATGAATAACGTGCTCACTGATCGACCTCAGACTATCATTCCCATCGTTGGTGATCGTGATCAATCGCGCGTTTCGGGCACGAACTTCCTGCAAGTTCGAATAAACCTTCTCATAAAGCGGGTCTCTTGTCGCAATGGCAATGACCGGCATACTATGATCGATCAGAGCGATCGGTCCGTGTTTCATCTCTGCCGCGGGATAACCCTCCGCATGGATATAGGATATCTCCTTCAGTTTCAATGCACCTTCGAGCGCAACAGGATAATTCAAGCCTCTGCCAAGATAAAGAGCATTCTGGGAATCCTTGATCGATGCGGCTATCTCTCTGATCAGTTCATTCTGTGAAAGGATGATCTCGATCTTCTCCGGTATCCTCTCAAGTTCATTTATATATTCGAGTCCCTGAACCGGAGAAAGCTGTCTCATTCTTCCCAGACGTATCGCCAGCAGCACCAGGATCGTCACTTGAGAAGTAAAAGCCTTAGTGGAAGCAACACCGATCTCGCTTCCCGCATGGATATAGGAACCACCATCTGATTCTCTGGCGATAGTGCTGCCAACCACGTTGGTAATCCCAAGAACGGTAGCCCCTTTTGCCTTGGCTTCGCGTAGCGCGGCAAGAGTATCAGCCGTTTCTCCTGATTGGCTGATCACGAAAACCAATGTGTCATCCCCGATTATCGGATTTCTGTATCTGTATTCAGAAGCATATTCGACCTGAACCGGTATTCTGGTCATGTCTTCTATGATATACTTTCCGATCAACGCGGCATGATATGATGTACCGCATGCTACGAGGTGGATATGTTTAACTTTTCTAAGCTCCGTCAGATGCAGATTCAAGCCACCCAGTCTGGTAGTAGCCTGTATCTCATTGATCCTGCCCCTGTAGGCGTTTTCGACCGTCATGGGCTGCTCGTAGATCTCCTTGAGCATGAAGTGCTTAAAATCCCCTTTCTCAATGGCTGAGATGTCCCAATCGACAACAGAGATCTGTGGATTTACCGATGCTTTATCCAGATTGGTCATGACATATCCATCCGGCGTAATGATCGCGATCTCATTATCCTGCAGATAGATCACTCTCTTGGTATGAATGACCGTGGCGGACACATCAGACGTGACAAAATACTCGTCCTCGCCTATACCCACGATCAGGGGACTGCCTTTCCGCACCGCGATGAGCTTATGAGGATCGTCTTCGGCAAGCACGACTAAGCCATAGGTGCCCTCAACTCTCTTCATTGCCGCCCGGACAGCGTCTTCCAGGAACGGCTCAGTTTTACGGTACTGCTCGATCAGATGAACGATAACCTCAGTATCAGTCTGTGAGACGAATTTATGTCCCAAAGCAGTGAGTTGATCTCTGAGAAGCTTGTAATTCTCGATGATCCCGTTATGAACGATCGCGATCTTACCCTGACAATCAGTATGCGGATGGGCGTTTATCTCAGTAGCTTCACCATGAGTTGCCCAGCGCGTATGAGCAATGGCAATGTTGCCCATGCACATGCTTGGCTCAGGCAGACTGCGTTCCAACTCAATGATCTTGCCTTGTTTCTTGTACGTGACAAGTTTACCATCATGAATCAGAGCCGTTCCGGAACTGTCATAACCTCTGTATTCAAGTCGTTTCAGCGATTCGATCACGATAGGGATCGCTTGTCTTGGTCCGATATACGCAACGATTCCGCACATCAGCTCAATTCCTTCTTCTGTGTGACCTTATGGAAGAGCAGGATGGCACAGACGAATATCGCCACAGCGGGAAGTATCACCCAAAAACGGATAGTATCAGCATTGACAAAGAAGATCTTCATGAAGCCCTTCCCCGCCAGAAGCGTTATCACCAGGGCAAAACCGTTATTAATCATGTGTGAGAGCATGCTGTTCAGGATAGATCCCGAGCGTACCGTAAGGTAACCCAATAGCAGCCCTAGCAACAATACAGGCAGGAACCGGAATGGGTCAAGATGGAACGTAGCGAAGAGCAGAGCGGAAACCACAACTGCCACGACAGGTCCATTCTTCTCGAAGAACCGGATCAGGAATCCCCGGAAGAGTATCTCTTCACAGAAGCCGGGGGCAACGGCGATGATCAGGAATTGCTGCCAAGCCGGGATCTTCATCTCAAAGAGTTTCCCCAATTGCTCCAGATACTCCTTGGGGAAGGGGAACAGCTGATTGATCAACTGGCTCAATAGCGAAACGATCAATGCTGCGGGAATCGCTATAAACGGTATCAGGATCAGTTCTTTGAGCCTGGGAGCTTTGAACCTGAGGATCTGACTTGTATCCTGTTTCAAAATCCTCAAAGTCAGAAGCACTGGCAGCAGGATGATCAGAAGCTGAGTATTGACAAGCCCCTTACCCAGGTCTTTTGCCTGCATATAACCGCCCAGATAGAAGAGAACGATCAGGGCGACCACAAAGTAGATCATCCCGTAGTAAGGACTAAAGAACGTCTTCTTGTTGCTCTTCACTGTCTTCAAACTGCTGTCATCGTCCGTTCGGAATAGAACACTCTCAGAATTGAACAGCTTGATCGTCACCCAGATGGCAATGATATCCAGAACGAGCGTCGAACCGATCGTAATGAAAAGGTGCGAAAGATGATACTCACCGATCATTACTGCCTTGAACAGCAGAGAGATGTTGATTATAGGGATGAGCGCCATCAGATTATTCAGCTCAAACGCAGGAAAGAAACTGATCATAGCCAGAAGCATCGATATGGTCAACAAAGGCTGCTCATACGACCTAGCTTCTTTCATATTTCGGCTGAAAGTGGATATCGAGAGCAACACTGCCGCAAAAAGAGTTGCCAAGGGAATCAACGCCAGAAATAGAACCACGAATCCCTGAAGCGGCATCCTGACCCCGGCTGTCTCCAAACCACCCTGCGATGCCATATACTTGGCGGAGAAGAACAGCGAGATAAGATTCACCAGCACATTGATCATGGCGATCGTTATGATAGTTAAGTATTTACCGATAACGATCTCATTCCGGTGCGCCGAAGATACCAACAGAGTTTCAAGAGTATGCCGTTCCTTCTCACCGGCAACGAGATCAGCCGCAACGACTGCCGCGCCGGAGATCAAGAGAATGATCAGCAGATATGGCAAGATCATGCCGAGGATCATTCCGACTTTCTTCTGCGCGGTCGAAGTATCAATTTCCCTCATCCGCACGATGTCCACTATCTGAGGATCAATGCCTCTTCGCACAAGCTCTTTCTGCACGACCTGCTGTTCCGCGTTCTTCACGGCTTTATTGATCTTACCGATCAGCATCTGCCCTTGATCTGAGGATTTGTCATACTTCACGGTCATCTTATAGAATACAGTGCCATTTGCGTTTGTGGAATCGCTCAGCGTGATGATCGCGGAAACATCCTTATCCAGATACTTCTGTTCCGATGCCTTTGAGTAAGCCATATATCGGAAATACTGGATCTTATTCAATTCGGAGATGATCACTCCGGAAACGTCATTCTTCAGGCTATCGGCAACCGCGATAGTGGCGCCTTTCTCTTCGAGCTTTACTGTCTGTCTGCTCATCAATGAACTGAACCCGATAAATATAAGGGGATAGAGGATCACAGGAAGCAGGATCGTCGTGAAGAGGGTACGTTTGTCCCGCATCATTTCCAGGAGTTCTTTGCGGTAAATGGTCATTATTTTCTTAAAACTCATGATTCTTCACCTCCGTTTCCTGATCGAACTGATTGATGTAGTGGACGAAAACATCATCCAGATCGGTACATCCGGTAGCGGCTCTCAGCTCTTCAAGGGGTCCTTCCGCCATGACCTTACCTTTGTGGATCATGACGATCCTATCAGCGAGGCGTTCCGCTTCACGCATTATATGTGTGGAAAAGAGGACACACTTCCCCTGAACCTTACAATCCCGGATAAAGGAAATGATGTTTCGGGCTGTGAGGATATCAAGGCCGGAAGTAGGCTCGTCGAAGATCATCACCGGAGGATTATGAATGATCGACCGTACGATCGAGACTTTCTGCTTCATCCCGCTGGAGAGGAATTCTATCTTCTTATCCAGAAAGTCTTTCATATCGAGGAGTTCCGCCATCTTTTCTATTCGTTGGTTTATAGTTCTGTCATCCAGACCATACAATCTGCCAAAATAGGTGATGAACTCTCTCGATCTCAACCTGCTGTAAAGCCCGGTGTCGCCGGAGAGAAAACCAAGATTCTCCCTCACCTGCTGAGACGCGTGCACGATATCATGTCCCTGGATCAGCGCCGTACCGGAGTTTGGTTTAAAAACAGTGGATAGAATGCGCATCGTGGTCGTCTTACCAGCTCCGTTCGCGCCGAGCAGACAGACGATCTCTCCGTCTCCGGCTTCAAAGCTGACATTATCGACCGCGCGGAAGAAAGTCCCGTCTTTCTTAGGGAATTCCTTCACCAAGTCTTTTACAATTATCATTTTATCTCCACAAATCACAGTTTAGTCGATGAGAATACTTATTTTTGAATCTTCATTATTTGTCGAGGATTTTATTATCCAAGCGTTCCAAGGGGCAGTCCAGTTGTTTCTCATGGATCTGTTTGGTACTTTTCTCGGTTCAGATGACCACCATCAAGCAAATTGTATTGTTTATTATTCAGCATCATTACATTAGCCACGCTAATAAGCAGGATCAGCTATCCATTTTAGACGCCATCAACACCCAAATATTCTCTATCTTATTTATACATAGCCTATTACAACGATAGTATTGCTAAATGGGCACCCTTGTTCTCCCAAAGATCCATCGAACACATCTCTAATGATCCCCTAATCATTCCCTAATCATTCCCTAATCGGATTAGAGAATGATTAGGGAATGATTAGGGAAAGACTAAGGATGTGTTTAGTGATGCTTAAGGTAGAGAAAGGTGATTTCTAAATGATAATGGAGGGAATTTTCATGCCTCCCTCCATCCGATAGCAATTTTCGCGACTGTGCTATCCGATATCAGCCTTTGTAATAGAAAAGAGATCTCTGCGAGTCCACCCAGCTATACTTGACTTCACCAATGAAGATGGTGTGGTCACCACTGCGAATTTGGGTGACGACCTCGCATTCGAGATTGGCGACCGCGTCGCTCAGGATGGGGAGTTTATGCAGTTTTCCGGGTGTGAACTTAACTCCGGTTGTGGCGAATTTATCGCTGTCTCTGCCGCTGGTTGAACCGGATATGGTCAGGACTTCTTTCATTTCGGTTGAGGGGAAAACGAGATTGAAAAAGCGGTTTTGCTCCAGACATTCATAGCTGTAGCGGCTGTGGCCGATGGAGATCGCGAACATGGGCGGGTTGATCGAAGTCCGCATAAACCATTCCAGGGTAATGAGATTGAACGCACCATCCGGTTTCTGCGTGACAGCCAGAACAACCTTGGCGGGAAGATGAACCTGAGAATAGACTTCGGAAAAGGTCAGCAGTTCCATTGATACCTCTTGTGTTTTTCTATATTATAACCTTTTAATGAGCCGGATAGTATGACTATTTTTAGCTGATACGATCCGAACGGACAAAGTGATCGGCCGTGCGCGCTGCTTGATGGTGAAAGAACTTGACCAAATCTGCTTATCCAGGATATTGGCTTGTCGATAAAAATGTGTTGGTAAGTATGAATCTTATCCGCGGGCAGGCTCTGTCACGAATGCTGGGGTCGGCTCGTAAGTGAATGCTCTAAGAGAATATGGAGACAAGGATGTTGAAAAAAAACCTTACAAAAGGCTTGTGGCTGGGATTGATCGTCGTGATCTGTCTGAGCCTGGTATCTTGCGGCAAAGTCCTCAAATCGGACAAAGTGAAGGTCACTTTCTGGCATGGATTGAGCGGTCCTTTGGGTGATGTTCTCAATGAAATGATCAGAGATTTTAATTCCACGCACAAGGATATTGAGGTCATCGCGAATCCCATTAGCAGCTATACCGCCTTATCGCAGAAGCTCATGGCTTCGATTCAGGCTAAGAAGCAGCCGGATATTTCGCAGGTCTTTGAATCCTGGACGTCGAAGTATATCGAAGCTAACGTTCTCGTATCCCTTGATTCTCTTATCGCTAACGATCCTGACTTTACACAGGAAGACCGGCTGGACATCTATCCGGTGTTTTTGGAGTCGAATACTTTCAATGGCAAGATCTGGTCTTTCCCCTTCAACAAGAGCGTCAGAGCCTATTTCTATAATAAAGATGCCTTCTATCGTGCCGGGCTTGATCCGAACTATTTCCCCAAAACCTGGGAAGAATTCAGGAAGTATTGCAAGATATTGACGACTCCTCCCAATAAAAATGGCAGTTCAGAGAGATATGGGACTAATTTCGCCATCAACGAATGGCAGTTCATCAATCTGCTTTATCAGGCGGGTGGAGTGCTGCTCGATGATAAGGGTAAGCCTGCTCTGAACAGTCCTCAGGGCGTCGAAGCGCTCACCTTCATAACAGACCTTATCAATAAAGAGAAGACCGTGTATGTGGTCAATGGCTACGAAGGTCAGAATGACTTTCTGGCGGGTAAGGTCGCAATGTATGAAGGCTCATCCGTTTCCATCACGCATATGAAACAAGAACCGATCAACTTTGCTATGGGCTACGCGCCTCTCCCAATATACAAGACTAATAAAAGCGCCGTCAGCGGAGCGAATATCGTTATCTTCAAGAGTGGCAATCCTAAGAAGGAAAAGGCAGCCTGGGAATTCATCAAATGGTTCACCGATACTGCTCAGACCGCCAAGTTTGCCGCGCGTACATGCTATATGCCGGTCAGAAGAAGCGCTATGAATTCTGAAACGATGCGTACTTTCCTGAAGACCTATCCTCAATTCCAGACGATCTTTGATCAGCTGGAGAATGCAGTGTATGAACCGCAGATCCCGGCTTGGTTCGAAGCGAGAATGGAGCTGAAAGGTTCTCTGGAAAAAGCGATATCCGGAAAGGAAGATAATCAGAAAGCGCTGGATGAGGTAGCGGATAAATTCAGTGACTTCATCAAGAATGGTATCCCTGATAAGCCCAAAGACAAAGGAAAAAAGAAATAGGAACACTGATGCCGATCATTGTAAAGAAATTCGGAGGTACGTCGGTTGGCAGTATCGAACTGATCAGGAATATAGCGAAGAAGATCGCGGCTCAGCACAAAGATGGAGAATCCATAGTGTTAGTCGTATCAGCAATGGCAAAGACGACCGATCAGCTCTTTAAACTTGCCTATGAAGTCTCTGACAATCCCAGCAAGCGGGAATTGGATATGCTCCTGACTGCCGGTGAACGCATCAGCATGTCTCTGCTGTCCATAGCCCTGCATAACGAGGGTCTTGAGTCGATCTCCTTTACCGGTTCACAGAGCGGAGTCAAGACCGATGGGATGCACGGCAATGCCAGAATTATTGAAGTGAACGCGTTCAGGATAAATGAAGAGCTTACAAAAGGCAAGGTTGTGATAGTCGCAGGTTTTCAGGGAGTGAGTCCCACAAAAGAGATAACCACTCTGGGACGGGGAGGTTCAGACACTTCAGCCGTTGCCCTTGCCTGCTATCTCAAAGCTTCAAACTGCGAGATCTTTACGGATGTGGACGGCGTTTACAGCGCTGATCCGCGAATCGTTACAAACGCAAAGAAACTTGAGGGTATCGATTATGAAACGATGCTGACTCTGGCATACTCCGGCTCAAAGGTCTTGCATCCAAGAGCCTGTGAATTCGCCCTTAAGTATCAAATACCTGTTGAGATAAAATCATCGTTCAGCTTTGATCCCGGAACGATCATTGATTCTCCCGAAAACCTAAAGAGCAGAGGAATTGACATGGAAGAAAGAATTGTGACAGCCATAGCGCATAAAGAGGGCTTGATCAAGTTCAGCCTGGAACTGACACCAAACCTGACTCAAGCGCTGAGTGCGTGGACAACTGAGATATTCAAGTATCGGGTGAATGGTAATCATCTGGATATACTCATAGAGAAAAAGTATGAACAAGAGATCGAACACCTGATCGTGGATCAGAAGCTGGTTCTCGTCTCCAAACAAGCCGGACTGGCGCACATCGCTCTGGTCGGATTGGGCGTAAACCTTGATCCTTCCATCCTGGCACAGGTCTTGACCATAACGAGCCCATATCAACCATTGTATATTGACCATGGTGACAAGTCCATCGGTATCGATCTGGAAGCCGGTCAGTTATCTGAATGCCTGCTGGCTTTGCATAAATCACTCATTGAGGAGAAAGCATGAAGTACCTTGTCACCAGCGCTCTTCCCTACGCGAATGGGAAATTACATGTCGGCCACGTTGCCGGAGCTTACCTGCCTGCGGATATATTCGTGCGCTTTCTCCGCTCCAAAAACGAGGATGTGATCTATATCTGCGGAACAGATGAGCATGGAACGCCTATCTCTATCAGCGCTGATAAGGAAGGCATCACTCCCGCGGATGTGGTCAAACGATATCATGATCTGATCAAAGAAGGCTTCGATGGTATCGATATTGAATTCGATAATTTCTCCGGTACAGCCCGACCACCACACTATATCATTTCACAGGAGTTCTTTCTGAACCTGTTTGATCATGGCAACATCCTGGATAAGACCACCCTGCAGTTTTATTGCGCCCATGATAAGAGATATCTGCCAGACCGGTACGTCGAAGGGACTTGTCCCAAATGCGGCGCGACAGGTGCGAGAGGTGATCAGTGCGATGCCTGTGGTCAGATCTATGACACGACCACGCTCGTCGAACCGGCTTGCAAGATATGCGGGAACAAACCCGAGATCAGGGAAACAAAGCATTGGTTTCTCAATCTGAACGACTTTACCGAAAGGATCCGTGATTGGATCAGCCAGAAAGACAACTGGAAAGAAAACGTGCGCAGCTTTATCCTTAAATTGCTGGAGCAGGGTTTGATCGAACGTTCAATAACCCGCGATCTTAGCTGGGGAGTACCCGTTCCTCTTCCCGACGCGGAGGGGAAAGTTCTCTACGTCTGGTTCGACGCGCCGATCGGATATATCTCTTCAACGATCGAATGGGCGGAAAATCTGGGACAACCTGAGAGATGGAAAGACTATTGGTTCGATCCTGAAACCAGGCTGGTTCATTTTATCGGAAAGGATAATATCATCTTCCACGCTCTTATCTGGCCAGCCATGTTGATGGGTCAGAAGAAACAGTATTGCCTGCCCTATGACATCCCTGCCAATGAATTCATGAATCTCGAAGGTCAGAAGATCTCTACGAGCCGAGATTGGGCTGTATGGGTCGATGAATTCGTGAAGCTCTTCCCCGGTGATTATCTCAGGTACTATCTTGCGGTCAACGCGCCTGAAAGTAAAGATAGTGATTTTAGTTTCAAAGATTTTCAACAGAAGGTCAATGGCGAATTGAACAATATTCTGGGAAATCTGGTCAATAGAGTACTGAGCTTTGCTCTAAAGTACTTTGACGGACGTTTCGCACCTGTAGCTTTGAGCACAGAGTCTCAAGCTGTCATAGACGAAGCTGATTCACTCATCAATGAGATATGTCAGGGTTACTATGAATATCAGGTCAAAAAGAATACCAAGCTGATCATGGATATCGCCAGGCTGGGGAATAAATACTTCGATGAGAGGAAACCCTGGGTAGAGATAAAACAGAATCCTGCTCACGTTCAGGAAACCCTCTGGACCTGCCTGAATCTGATCGCGAAGATTTCCTTGGTGTTTTATCCCATCGTCCCCGGCAGTATGAAGAAACTGAGGCAGATGCTCACTCTGGGCGACAAGATCGTCTTTGATGAAGCTTTACAACTGCTGGATACTGAGATCATCGTGAAGGATGTTGCGCCTCTCTTTTCCAAGCTTGACGACGAGATCATCGATGAGCAAATAGAGAAACTGCGCAAGAAAGCCGAAGTCAAGGCTGAGAAAACCTATGAGGAGTTCAAAGATCAGATCGTATATGATGACTTTGCCAAGCTCGATATCCGTGTCGCTAAAGTCCTCGAAGCAGAACCTGTCAAGAACACCCAGAAGTTACTCCACCTGAAAGTTGATCTGGGAAATGAAACACGTGAACTGGTTGCTGGTATTGCTGAGTCTTACGAAGCTAAGGATGTCATCGGTAAGAAGGTCGCCATGCTTGTCAATCTCGAGCCCAGGAAGATCAGAGGTATCGTCTCTCAAGGAATGATCCTCGCAGTTCATGGCGAAAATGGGCTTAGCCTTCTGCTTCCTGAAAGGGAAACTGATCCGGGTTCAACGATTTCCTGATGCCGAAACACTTCCTTACGCTGATAATAGCATTAATCGTCGGTTCTGGTTTTGCCGTATCGACTAGGAATGATACCCTCTACGTCAGTGTATGTTTAGCTAAAAACGATAGCATCAGTATCTCAAGTCAGTATATGACAGTATTTGAGGAACGAGATGGTCTTTTGAAACTGGAGCTATCGGGTAGAATTGAACTTGTTTATGAAAGACCTGCGGTTAGTTCCGTATTCAGGTTGGCCACATCAGTAGATTCATTGGCTGAATCCACTCAGATTACGGTCATCCCAAAGTGGAAGGATGGTTCGCTTTCTCTGAAAGAACATCGTACGAGTTATTATCCTGAGGTATTTTCCAGCTACGCTGATGCCAGGACGAAGGCGCAAGAACTTGGACAGCCACTTAGCAGTATCGTAGAAGTAGAAGACCCGGATGCTGTCGTGAAAGTTACGTGCCCGGGTAGGAGCTACTATCTTCAATTGCCGGTTCGGCTCTACGCGGAGAAAGGTCTCAACATAAACGGAAACAAATACCTCTTCAAGGGTGAATTTGATCTGAAAATCTATAAGGAAAAGCTTCTTCTGAATGCTATTCTGCCTCTGGAAGACTATGTCAAAGGAGTCGTTCCAAACGAAATTGGAGATACTGCTCCTGAGGAAGCCCTGAAAGCTCAGGCGATCACCGCCAGAACCCACGCTGTGAGTCTCTTGCTCTATGGCAGGCACAAAGCTGATGGCTATGATCTTTGCAACGGTACTCACTGTCAGGTCTATCGTGGTACTTATCTGGTGAATTCAAAGGTCGTTCAGGCTGTCGAAGACACTCGGGGTCTTGTAGTTCTCTATGAAAACAAACTTGCGGATACTCCCTATCACAGCTCCTGTGGCGGAAAGACCGACTCCTCAGCCAAGATATGGAATGGAACTGAACTGCCATATCTGCTTGGCGTGAATTGCGAGAGTGAGGTGGATACTTTGGATCTCACCAATGAGGAAGACGTCGGGTATTGGCTTGGTTCAGAGCACAGCATGAACGGTATGCAATCCTGGGAAAAGACCAGTACCTCCTGGGAAAGATCGATCAATATGGCTCAGCTTGCTAATAACCTGGAGCTTGAATATATCACCGGAATAGAGGTTTTGGAGAGAGGTAGATCCGGTCGGATCACAAAAATGAAGATCACCGGAAACAACACAAAACTTCTTAGTACCGAATCGGCAGTAAGGTCTGCCTTTGGCGGATTACCAAGTTCATGCTTCATAACTTCTTTCACGCCGGATAACGGTAATCCGGTCACCTCAACCCTCAAGATCACCGGGAGGGGTTCAGGTCATGGCGTGGGGATGTGTCAGGTTGGCGCGTTGAAAATGAGCAGAGAGGGATTCTCACACGCTGAGATCATCTCGAAATACTATCCCGGGACGGTTCTTGCCCCGCTGAGGATTACGCATGAGTAACCAGGACAGCACATACAGAATCAGTTTTGCCAATAATCAATTCAGGATCTTTGCCGCGGATACGACTTTATCAGCGCAGAGGATGCGTGATCTTCATGATCTTGCTCCGCTTCCAACGATAATGATGTCCCGGCTTATCACTTCGGCTGCGTTAGTGGCTATGGATATTAAACAGGAATACGGCGAAATTGTCCTGAGAATCGATTCACAAGCTCCCCTGAAGGGAGGGATCGTCATCATCTCAAGGAATGGTGACCTGCGGGGTTATAGTTTCAATCCCGGCTTGTTCTTCGAGAATAAGGCTGAAAATTTCAATGTCGGTGAGTTCCTCAAACCTGGTCTATTATCCGTCATCAGACAAGATGATAGCGGTAAGCCGTTCACTGGAGTTGTCAACCTCGAGAGCGGTGAGATCGGCGAAGATCTTGCGTCTTATTACCTGCAGTCTGAACAGATACCAACAGCAGTAAACCTTGGAGTTCTGATCGATCAACACGCAAAAGTCAGAGCATCCGGCGGATTTATGATCCAGCAACTTCCTCAGGCTGATTCCACAATTTCAGATCAGATTATTGAGAGCATGAACCAAATGCCCAATCTAAGCGACCTAATGGATATGGGTATGACAGTCATCGAGATATTGAAGAAGTTCATCCTCAAAGAATATGACTACACCATTACTGAAACGAGATCGATTCAGTTTCACTGTAACTGCTCCAAAGAACGCTTTTCGAATGCCTTGCTTTTGCTGGGAAAAGACGAACTCGAAACTATGCGAGAAGGGATCGAACCGATCTGTCATTACTGCAACACCAAGTACGCATTCAGTAAAGAAGATATTCAAAACATAATCACAAGGATAGGTTCATGAAATACAGACTAGCTTTGGTTCTTTGCTTGTTGCTTAGCTCCCTTCTTTCCATGACAATTGATGATGTCAGGTTTTGTCTAGATCACGAATTGTTCTATGTGATAAAGAATCATGAGAGTGAGCTTAGCTCCATGATTCTTAAAGAACCTCAGGATAGACAAACACTACAGACAATTCTTGAATATGCTCAACGCACCGATAACCTCGAACTGGCTACGCTCTGCCATCAACAACTCGCGTATCTTTACAGATCTCTGGAAGATGCTCTTCAATGGATATCTCTGTCTGATTATACTGTCGAGGACAGCCTCAGCTATGAAATGACCATCGGGATCTACAAAAATATCTTTAGCACACCATCTGATTCTCTGATCCTGAACAGCTATCTGAGAGACCCAAAAAGCTCAGATTACCTCAGAGATGTCCCCAAACTCGACAGTTATAATTCAGTTATTGAGAGCCTGGCAAAGGGTATTATTGATGATATAAGTGTCGAACCGAGCGATAGTCTTGCGCAGGAACTCATTGAAAGCTTTTATGTCACCTTCCCGAGATCCTCATGGCGACAAGCCGCATACTACTATCAGCTCTACCACCTTGCCAACGCGAAAGACTATGATGGCATGCTGGACAAAATCGCTCTATACAATATGATTGATCCTTCTCACGCGTACATCTCGAGCATCTTCCTCAGTAGCCCATCCTTCAGAAAGAACTATCTGGAGGGGATATTCTCGCCTTATGCCCTGCAAGACGCAGTCAAGTATCTCGATAGGTGTATCAGCAGTGCGATTGTGGACAGCACGGGGTTTGTTCTCTACGACCACTATGATGGTAAGCATTGGCAGAATAAACTCAAGCTGCAACAAGTTAAGCTGACCTTCTATCAATTGCTACAGGAACATAAGCTTTATGGCGACGAGGAAGATTTTATCTCAATAACTGGTATAGACGAAGATGTGGTAGATTCTTTAGCATCAGCATTAAAGAGTCTCCGTTTCGCCAATAATGACGCCGGAGAACAAGCCGAGAAGTTCTATTGGTTAGGGAGAGTCCTTGCACTAAGCAACAAGATAGATAACCTCAAACGATCCGTATGTGCTTTTAACCAGTCTCTGATATATGGTTCACCCCGAAAAAGATACGATATCGACGACTGGAAATATATATCCAAGATCCACGACAGACTGGGAATTCGAACTGATGCCATGACCTGGATACGTGATATGAAAGAATATGACTCGATAATCTTCTCAGATCAGACAGAGAGTTCCGGATTCAACGGAGAGAGGTATTCCAGGGTAGCCCTGGGTGATTATGATAATGACGGCAGAACCGATATCCTCTTCAATGGCAATAAACTGTACCGAAACATTGGTAAAGATGGATTCATCAAGACAGATAATGGCCTTCAGGATCTTGATGCCAATGGTGGTCTTTTCGCCGATTTCAACCAGGACGGCTGTCTTGATATGATGAATACTTCCAATTCTGATACATTCGGCGAGCAACTGATGAAGAATATGCACAACGAACGATTCGTCAATGTTAGTGAACGCGCCGGTGACATTTATGACCGCTATCCGACTGAAGGCGCTGCCTGGGTCGATCCTGAAATGGACGGATTCCCGGATATCTATGTAGCAAACTATGAGAAATGGCAGGTACAGAGCGGTTATCCTGATTACTACTGGCAAAACATAAAAGGTTACTTCACGGATATGAGTGATAGCCTCGGCTTTCGGACTCCCCCATATACAAAAGATCCCGGTCAAGCCGGCAGAGGTGTTGCTCCAGCTGATTTTGACAATGACGGCATGCAAGAGATATATGTCACGAACTACAGATTGAATCGTAACTTCTGCTGGAAGAAAACAGACAAAGGATTCGTCGATGTCGCTCCACTTTACAACCTCCAGGGCAAATACAAGAATGGTTACTATGGACATAGCATAGGCGCTGACTGGGGCGATTATGACAACGATGGCGATCTGGATCTGTTTATAACAAATCTTGCTCATCCACGTTATATTGATATTTCAGATGTCTCAGCCTTGTATCGCAATGACGGATTGACCTACAGAGTTATCGACGCGGACACCCTCTACTACTGGCAATTCACCGATGTCACCAAAGAATCAGGTATTACATACGATGAACTTCACTCCGATCCTCTCTGGATCGACGCCGATAATGACGGTTTGCTGGATCTATTCATCACCAGCGTTTACGAGAATGACCGTTCTTACCTCTACAGAAACAACGGAGACGGAACATTCACTGATATAACCTGGCTCTCGGGAGCAAGAGTCTACAATGGTTGGGGAAACGCTTGCGCCGATCTGGACAGAGACGGTCTGCTTGATCTTGTCGTGGGAAGCGGAAACGGAACCAAGCTCCTCATGAACAGAACTAAAACAGCAAACAGATCTGTGACGGTCAAACCGGTCTGGACAAAGAAGGGGATAACTCTTTTGGATGATGTTGCCTCATTCAGTAAATACCCCAATAGCCCGGCATATGGCGCGAGGGTCATCGTGGAGATCAAAGACAGAAACGGAAAGAAACACAAACTTATGCGTGAGCTTTCCAGCGCGAAGGGAACTACCTCACAGAACGCTCAAGAGCTTCATTTTGGCATTGGCTCGGGTAAGGTTCTAAAGATCAAACTGAGTGAATATGAGAATAATAAGAACTAACATCCTAAATCCCGTATCCAGCTCAAAGACCGAGTTTATCAAAGACGCGGTGATTTGCTTTGACGGTAATTCCATTCAGACTATCGAATCTTTTTCTCCCACGAAGCATCTTCACTATGAAGATAGAAGGTCTGAAGTTCTCTGTCCCGGCTTCATTGACGTACACGTCCATCTGAGCCAGTACCGGATACGAGGACTGTATAAACCTGCTCTGCTTCCCTGGCTTCAGGAGAGCGTCTTCCCTGAAGAGATCAGAAGCAAGGACGATCTCTATGCCAAAACTCTGACCAGAGACTTCTATAACGCTCTGCTTCGCGTGGGGACGACCTGTTCCGTGATCTATACCGCTCCATACAAAGACGCCTGTGAGACTGCCTTCCTGATCGCTGATGAGATGGGCATCAGAGCGATCATTGGGATGACCATGATGGACATGAATGCTCCCGCTGAGATGATCTCTTCCACTGAAGAATGCTTTCGTGACAGCCTCTCTCTGTTTGAACGCTGGCACTCCAGGTCCACGCTTCTGGATTACATCTTTACTCCAAGATTCGCGCCGACCTGCTCTCGTGAGCTGATGACGTTGACCGGTAAGTTCGCACAAAAGAACGGTGCCCGTATCCAAACCCATCTATCTGAGAACCGGGATGAGATCACTTGGGTCAGAGATATCTTCGGTTCAGAAACTTACACTCAAGCTTATCAAGATTGTGGATTACTTACTCCAAGGACAATTCTCGCACACGCGATCCATCTGGATCAAGACGAATTACGTCTCATCAAAGACAGCGGCGCCGGTATCGCACATTGTCCGGATTCGAATTTCTATCTCAAGAGCGGTGAGTTCCCGCTTCAGGAAATCAAAGCATTGAATATCCCCTTCTCTCTCGGCTCAGACGTTGGCGCGGGAACTTCTCTCTCCATGCCGTATCATGCCAAGATGTTCAATTTCCGTCAATCAGTTCTGCCTGTCGAACCTTCTGAAGCATTCCACGCGATCACCCTCGGAGCCGCTGAACTACTCGGTCTTTCGGATCGCATAGGTTCTCTGCAAAAGGGAAAACAAGCCGACCTAGTCTTCATGAAACCCACCGATGGAGACTTTCTCGATGAGAGCATTCTGTCCCGCCTGGTTTTCTACGGACATGAATACATCGTGACTGAAACGATCGTGAATGGAGCAACACTGTACAGAAGCCACATCTGATATTCCCACGACGAGATTCACTCTTATATGATTTAACCTGCCCGTTTGGAAGGTTTCTTGCATCTAATGATCAGTACTCAAGCCTGTGGTCTGAGTTTTTATCGTAAACAATATATAGATAATAGTTAAGGAGATCAACGTGAAACAGTTAACCCTTTTGATAGTCTCCATCCTAATGGTGGTATCGCTATCCGCAAACTTACTTTGGGATAACGCCATTCCCATCCGCCAGGGTGTGAATATTGAATGGTTCCGAACCGGTATTGACAGCCATGATGGCGGTGCAGTCTATGTTTGGAGCGACACAAAGCTAGGTGAGCGTGACCTCTTTGCTCAAAAGGTCGATGCCAGTGGTAATATGGTTTGGGGTGAACCCCTTCTGGTTGACGGCAAACCTGACAGACAAGAAGATCCCGTTATTACCCGCACTTCCGATAATAACTTTGTCATAGCCTGGATCGACTTCTCAGACGATCTGGATGGCAATGTCTATGCCCAGAAGGTCAGCACAACCGGTCAGCTCATGTGGCAAGAAGGCGGAGTTCCCGTTTGCACAATTTTCGGTGAACAGATCGGCCTCAATATTGAGCCGGATAATTCAGGCGGTGCCTTCATAGTTTGGGGAGACAGCCGCAGCTCATCCAAAGACCTCTATGGTCAAAGGCTCTCTTCGACAGGCGCTCCTCTCTGGACAGTAAATGGTATTCCCATCGCCAACGGAACCGGTGACGAGATTCAGAACACCATGTTCTCTGACGGCTCCGACGGTCTGATGATCGCTTACACCTACACGTTCGTCGGCAATGATGACGTGTTTGCCAAGCGTTTCCTTGGTAATGGAACCATGGCATGGCCTCAGATGTTGAATATCGCTTCCGGACCCGGCAATCAAGGCAGCGTTCGTATGGCTCCTATGGATGGCGGCGAATTCGCACTGGTCTGGAAAGACCAACCCGCTGTCGATGATAACATCTACGCGCAAAAGATCAACTTAGCCGGGCAAATGGTCTGGGGAAATCCTGTCGTCGTGATCAATGACTCGCAGACCACAGCCGCTCCTCAGCTCAACCCCAGAGTCGTCACAACCTCCGATAACAATCTTATTATCGCATGGGAAGACTTCCGTCTTGATAACCTCAACGCTGACCTCTTCGCTCAAAAGCTCTCCCCCAGCGGAACCCGTCTCTGGAATACAGATGGTGTACTGATCAGTGACGCTGATTTTGCCCAGATCGGTATTCGTCTCGATTCTGACAACGCAGGCGGTGCCTACATGGTTTGGGATGACACCCGTAACGGCAACGCGCCAAACTACGATATCTACGCTCAGCATCTTTCTTCAACCGGCGCTTCATTATGGGACGCAGGCGGCAAAGCCATCTGCACAGCTCCGCATGAACAATCCGGTTCTCTGATCAAGTTCTCAGGAAACAACGTTTTCATCAACTGGATGGATGTCCGCAACGGCAGCGTTGGTCTCTACTATCAGGTTCTTACCGCCGGCGGAACGATCGAACTCGAAGAGAACGGTCATCTGATCTTCTGGGGACTGTCCGGTGACACTCCTCTGCAGAACTATCTGCTTCTGCCCCGCACGAACGACGTCGTTGCCATTTGGCAAGATACACGTTTTGCCAATATCGGCTATCAGATCTATTTCCAGATCGTCAGACCCGATGGCACAGTCGCCCTGGAAACCAACGGACGTCCCGTCACAACCTCCGTTGGTGCCGAACAACTTACCCCCAACGCGGTAGTCACCGAAGACGGTTATATTGCCGTCGTATGGGAAGACAAACGCAATCCCAACCCCAAAGTCTATGCCCAGTTGCTCTCACCCACTGGTGAAAGACTCTGGGGAGACACGGGAATGGAGATGACCGAAGCCGATCCTCTGCGTCAGCAATCACCTCGCATCACCTATGTCGATGGCGCTTTCTACGTTGGCTGGTCCGGAACGATCCAGGTAGGCACGAATTATATCTATATGACTTACGGCCAAAAGATAGTAAACGGCCAAAAGATGTGGGGACCTGATGGAGTTCTGGTCTCTGATATCGGAACCGTGCAGGGACTTTCCGAATGTATCCTGTCCGAAATGCATGACACCTATTTCGTCTGGGAACGTTCCAATTCAGTCGGCGACCCGCGTCTGATCTATGTCAAGCGTATGGCTCCCGATGGCACTGCAGCTGCCGGATGGCCCAACGAAGGCCTGAGAACATCCCTCTATTCCAATTTCGACACTCTGAATCTTCAGCCCAAGTCCAAACTTACCGACAATGGTCTGTTCGTCATGTGGCGGGATATTCGCACTGATTTCGTCCTCAACTACTGGGGACAGCTGATCTCTCCCGATGGCGCAAGACTCTGGGATCCCAATGGCGTCAATCTCGCCGATAACGGTCTGGAACAGGACGTTCCCTCGATACAAGCTGCTTTCAACGGTATCACCTTTGCCTGGGCTGAGAACATCAACGGTATGCACGATATCAAGATCAGCAAATACAACTATGCCGGTTCGCCCATTTGGAATCCGCTTGGCAACTTCGTGGTTCAGCAGGATTCAACTCAGTTCAGTCCCGCTCTCGGCTTGTTTGCCAACCGTGGTATGGCTTGCATCTGGAGTGATTACTACTATGGCGAAAGCGATATCTATTACAAATATGTAAATACCGACGGAAGCATGGTCGCGGGCCCCGGAAACGTCGTCTGTGATGAGCTGAAGTTCCAATACGATCCCCTGATCGCAACCGTGGGAAATGATGGCTATGTGATCTGGGCGGATGGCAGATCCAGCGGTAAGACAGAGATCTTGGGACTCTATATGCAAAAGATATCCAACGAATGCGTCGGCATAGACGATCCCACCGCGCCTGTCGCGAAGCTCTTTGACCTGGAACAGAACTACCCGAATCCCTTCAATCCTTCCACGACGATCAGCCTGAACGTCAAGCAGGAAAGCGTGAATTGCGATCTGAATATCTACAACATTCGTGGTCAAAAGATCAGCACTCTGCATTCAGGACAGCTCAGCAAAGGCAACCACAGCTTCGTTTGGAACGGCAAAGATGACAAGGGCAACAGCGTTGGTTCCGGAGTGTATTACTACAAGATCTCCGATGGAGACCTCTCCATAACCAAGAAAATGCTCATGATCAAATAACAAACAATCCAAAGTATCATAAGAAAAGCTCCGGAATCCCGGAGCTTTTTCTTTAGCAGTTCCTGGCATGGAGTTCCAGGGTAAGCATTGAGTTCCAGAGTAAGCATGGAGTTCTAAGCGCCGTAGTTAGTCATGGACTTTTATCTGATCTTGATAGGCGATTTGGACTTCATGCGTCATTTGCCAGCGTGATCAAGCATAGTTAACAACAGATACTGCCGTCTAGAAGTCCAAGACGGCAGTAAGACTAGTTATCGGCATGAAGATCAGTCAGCCGTCTTAAACTCCTAACTTAGTCTTAATCATGACGTTGAATATCTCCAATCCTATCATGATAATCTTGAGAATCGTAAAACCATCCCCCATCTCCCCTATAAGCTCTCCTAAAGACACTAGGATAACACTAGGATAACACTAGGATAACACTAGGATAATATCCTAATTTTATCCTAGTGTTATGCTTTGGTTATCTTGTCATTCTT
>DAOPZE010000022.1:0-25070 GCA_035353255.1 Candidatus Cloacimonadota bacterium | reverse complement strand
ATCCCTGTTCCCTGATCCCTGTTCCCTGATCCCTGTTCCCTGATCCCTGTTCCCTCAAAAAAAACTTTGTTCTTGACAGAAAATCGGCTATCTTGATATTAGCACTCAATAACGCTGACTGCTAATTATAACGAAATTAAATTAAGAATTAATGACTGGAGGTAACTAGTTATGGCAAAGCAAATGCAATACTCACACGAAGCTCGGGCCTCGCTGAAAAATGGCGTGGACAAGCTTGCCAATGCCGTCAAGATTACACTTGGACCCAAAGGCAGAAATGTAGTTTTAGATAAGAAATTCGGTTCTCCGACCATCACGAACGATGGTGTCACCATTGCCAAAGAGATCGAACTTGAGGACGAATTTGAGAATATGGGCGCTCAGCTCTGCAAAGAAGTTGCTGAAAAGACCCACGACGTAGCCGGAGACGGCACGACCACAGCCACTCTGCTGGCGCAAGCCATCATCGAAGAAGGTCTGAAGCACGTGACCGCGGGTGTCAACCCTATGTATCTCAAGCGCGGAATGGAAAAAGCGATGAAGATAGTGATCGAAAAGATCCACGAATTCAGCACTCCCATCAAGAGCAACGATGAGATCGCTCAGATCGCCACGATATCCGCCAACAACGATCCCGAGATCGGACGCCTGATCGCGGAAGCCATGCAGTCCGTCGGAAAAGAAGGCATCATCAACATCGAAGAAGCCAAATCCATCGATACCGGACTTGAGAAAGTCGAGGGTATGCAGTTTGACCGTGGCTATCTTTCCCCTTACTTTGTATCCAATCCTGAGAAGATGATCGCTGAGATGGAAGATCCCTTTATCCTTCTCTATGACAAGAAGATCAGCGTCATGAAAGACCTGCTTCCCATCCTGCAGGAAATTGCCCAGCACGGACGTCCCCTGCTTATTATCTCCGAAGATATCGAAGGCGAAGCGCTTGCCACCCTCGTGGTCAATAAGCTTCGTGGTATCCTCAACGTCGTCGCCGTCAAAGCTCCCGGCTTCGGTGACCGTCGTAAAGCCATGCTGGAAGATATCGCTGTCCTTACAGGCGCCACCCTGATCTCCGAAGAGATGGGACGCAAGCTGGATAGCTGCACCCTGACCGATCTCGGCCGCGCCAAGAAAGTCATCGTGGAGAAGGAAAACACCATCATCCGTGAAGGTGCCGGACTCCAGGAAGCCATCGACGGCAGAGTCAAACAGATCAAAGCCCAGATCGAGGAAACAACCTCAGATTATGACAAAGAGAAGCTGCAGGAACGTCTTGCCAAGCTTTCCAGCGGTGTTGCCGTGATCCGCATCGGTGCCGCGACCGAGACCGAACTCAAGGAAAAGAAAGCCCGCGTCGATGACGCTCTGCACGCAACCCGTGCCGCCGTCGATGAAGGTATCGTTCCCGGCGGTGGAGTCACTCTCATCCATGCTGCCAGAGCCCTTGAAGAGCTTACCGGCTTGAGTCATGAAGAGAAGGTTGCTACACAGATCCTTGCCAAGGCCCTGGAAAGACCCGCATGGCAGATCGCTTACAACGCCGGAGAAGAAGGCGCCGTGATCGTCGAAAAACTCAAAGGTTTCAAAGAGATCCACATGGGTTACAACGCCGCGACCAACGTCTATGAAGACCTGTTCAAAGCCGGCGTCATCGATCCTGCCAAAGTGGTGCGCAGCGCAGTGCAGAACGCAACTTCGATCGCCGCAATGTTCCTGACCACCGAGTGCATCATCACCGATATCAAGGAACCCGAAGCTCCTGCCCCGATGCCCAATCCCGGTATGGGCGGAATGTATTGATCCAACCTCAAATAGATCCGGAGCCGGGTGGTTTGTTCCGCCCGGCTCTTTTCTTATATACGTGGTTTGACCACTCTAACAAATCTCTTTACAAAAAACAGCCGTTAATAATTATAGCCGAAATGGAAAGCGAGGTGAGGACTTATGGAATTGTGCCTTGAACAACTTAGTTTCCCGGAAGATTGTAATATAATTCTGGGGCAAAGCCACTTTATCAAAACCGTTGAAGATCTTTATGAGGCAATGGTCAACAGCGTTCCCGGGATCATGTTCGGGCTTGCCTTCTGCGAGGCTTCCGGACCCTGTCTGATCCGCAAGGACGGCACCGACAGCGAGCTGATCGAGATCGCGGTGGAAAACATGCTCCGCCTTAGTGCCGGACACAGCTTCATGATCGTCATGCGGGGAGCCTTCCCTATCAACGTTCTGCCCGCTGTCAAAGACTGCCGCGAAGTTCTGAACATCTTCTGCGCCACCTCCAATCCCCTGCAGGTCATCCTGGCAAAATCCGAACAAGGCAATGGCATTCTCGGCGTCATAGACGGCTTCTCTCCCAAAGGGATCGAGCTGGACAGCGACATCTCGCATCGCAAGCAATTCCTGCTGGACATAGGATACAAACGCTGATGCAGATACGCACATTTATCGCTCTGGAACTGGCTCCCGAGATCTATTCAAGTCTCAATGAGCAGTTGAGCTTCTGGAAGACAAGCTATCCTCACGGGATCAACTGGGTACGCCCGGAAAACCTGCATCAGACCCTGCTCTTCATCGGCGACACGGATCCATCCCTGATCACCGATCTGTCCGAGATGCTGGAGAACACCTGCGCGGATTATCATCCATTTGAAATGACCTTCACAGGATATGAACTCTTTCCCTTCAACCATCCTCGCATGATCTGGGCTCAGTTAGAGCCTGAGATCCCCGAACTCACCAAGCTGAACCGTCTGCTTTTGCACCGGGTCAAAGAGCTGGGATTGGAGCCGGACGACAAAGCTCTCCGCCTCCATATCACTATGGGCCGCATTAAAGCCCCTCAGAGCCCCATAATCGAGTCTGAGATCCTCCAGGCTGGTACGGATACCCCTAAGGGTGTTTTCGACACAATAAGCCTGTATCAGAGCGTTCTGAAGCCTGAAGGACCCACCTACACCCTTTTGAAACAGATAAAATTATCATAAACGGAGACTACGAACATGTTGGAAAAGACAAAATCTACCGCGCTGAACAGCGCTATCACCCAATTGGAAAAGAAGTTTGGCACCGGTACCGTGATGCGCATGGGCGACAAACCCAAGCATGACACCGAGGTCATCCCGACCGGAGCTTTCAATCTCGATATCGCTCTCGGTATCGGTGGTATTCCCAGAGGCAGGATCATCGAGGTTTACGGAGCCGAGGCTTCCGGAAAGACCACTCTTGCACTGCATATAGCGGCTGAATGCCAGAAACTCGACGGTACGGTTGCCTTCATCGACGCCGAACACGCTCTGGATGTTCATTATGCCAAGCGTTTGGGCGTGGACACGGACAATATGTTGCTCTCACAGCCGGATGGCGGAGAACAGGCTCTGGAGATCACTGAAACGTTGGTGCGTAGTTCCGCGGTTGACCTGATCATTGTGGATTCCGTCGCTGCTTTGGTACCCAAGGCGGAGATCGAAGGCAGCATGGGCGACAGCCATGTGGGTTTGCAGGCGCGTCTCATGTCCCAGGCATTGCGCAAACTCACCGCGATCGTTTCCAAATCCAATACCTCCGTGCTGTTCATCAATCAGACCCGTATGAAGATAGGCGTTCCCGCTTTCGTCAATCCCGAGACCACGACCGGCGGTATGGCGTTGAAGTTCTACGCCTCATTACGTATGGAAGTACGTTTCGCGGGTGCGATCAAAGACCCTTCAAAAGACAATATGGTACTGGGCGCCAAGACCAAGGTCAAGATTGTTAAAAACAAGTTCGCTCCACCTTTCAAGACCGTGGAATTCCCTATCATCTTCGGTGAAGGCATTTCGCAGCTCGATATCATCCTGGACATGGCGGTCAGTCTCGACATCATCAAGAAGAGCGGTTCCTGGTTCTCCTACAAGGACAACAAGATAGGCCAGGGTGCCGATAAAACCAAGATCTTCCTCAGAGAGAATCCTGAGATCCTGAAAGAGGTCGAGGATATTCTCAAGAATAAGGTCAGCCCCGAAGTCATAGAGAAAGTGATCGAGAATGATACTCCTGAGGACCTGGACTAAACCGGATACTCCCAATACAGCGTATATATCGATCGACAATAAAGTATGGGGAACCCTGCCCGTCAGGGTTCTCCTTCCTTTCTATGGCGTCCCCGTGGAACAGGAGATCGACGAAGATGAGAAAGACAGATTGCGCGGGATCATCCTGGATCATGCCCGTGACAGGCTGTTTGACTATCTTTCCAAGGCGGAGCATTCTGAGCTTAGCTGTCGCAATCTGCTGAAACGCAAACATCTGCATCCTGAACTGATCGATGCCTGCATCGCCGATGCCAAAGCCAAGAAATTCCTTTCCAACGAACGCTTTGCCGAGATATATGTCCGCAGCCTGCTGGAATCCGGCAAGAGCCGACGCTATATCATCGGTAAACTAAGGGTGCAGCAGATCCCAGCGTCGATATATGCTCCCATCCTCGAAGAGTATTACAACCGGGATGAGAGCATCGAACGCCTGACTGAGGAGATCGTCAGGATGGTCGTCAACTATGGTGACATCCCCCTCGCCAAAAAGAGAGAAAAGGTCTTCAGCTCACTCTATCGCAGAGGCTGGGAAATGGACACGATACACATGGCTTGGGAGAGAGCCGGAGCGAGTGAAGAAGGTTTATAGGTCAGTGAGTCAATGGGTTAATATCCCGGGAAGCTGACCTGCTATTTTTTCTTTCCCGGTCTATGCATATATTTCCAGTATCTTACCCCCATCATCTCTCTATCCTCTCTCTATCATCTTACGTCATGACGTAAGGGGATAGAGAGGGGATAGCCGGAAGATGGCAGGATGGTGATGCAGATGGACGAGATGGACACAATGGACGAAATGGACTGGATGGACGCCTGTGATGCTGGATCTGAGGCTATTCTCTACTCAATCTAATTCTCTTTCACTCTTTCCCTCTTCTTTAATCTTTTGAATCCCACTCTGTGTCTCTGTGCCTCTGTGTTAAAGCCACTAAGCTGAGGCGCTACGGCGAGCGCCTGTACAGGAAAACCTCTTTCACTCTTTCCCTCTTCTTAAAGGCTCTCTTTCAAACTAGGTGGGTAGATAGGTTAGCTGAGAAACATACCCTACTGACTGGGCTGCCGATATCTGATCGGCAGAGGCAGCGCCAGCTGCTTGTTAAAGAGGCTTCCAGCCTCTGTGGCAAACAGAATTTGCCACCCCAATATCGCTACTGGAAGAATTTTACCCACGTGGTTTGAAAGAGAGCCAAAATGAATTAGCACTATATACGATAAGCTGCAGCAAAACTCTGCTTGACAGATGAGCCTGAAAGTCAGACATAGAAACAATCAAGAAACAAGGACGATAAATGCACAAAGCTATCGATGAGTCTCTGGCGCACCTGATCCCGCTCCTGGCACAGGAAGGGATCGTCATCACCGCTCAGCGTGAGATATCCTATGGGGTTCAGCTCAAGTTGTTAAAGTGCTTTGATGTCTCGGTCCTGAATATCTACCATTCGGCGAAAAAGGGGCTTAGTTACGTCATCGGCGGAGACAAGAATAATGCCTTGAGAGCCAGGCTGAAAGAGCTATTGAGCTCTCAGATGCCATCTCCTGAGCCTCAGGCAGGGATGCATAGCTGGCAGACCTGGTGCGGCTCGGATGAATGCGGGAAGGGCGATTATTTCGGCGCGTTGGTCGTGGCGGGGATGACCGTGGTGGCGGACGATCTTCCCAAACTCAGGCGGATGGGAGTTCAGGACAGCAAGAATCTGCGCGATCAGCAGATCGTGAATATTGCCAAACAGCTCTATGAATCGTACTCATCGCGTATCGCCTGTATCGTTCTGAAGCCACTTAAATACAACGAGATCTACGCGGACATGAAGAAGCGTGGGCAAAACCTTAATGATCTACTTGCCTGGCAACACGGGAAGGTCATCATGGATCTCTACGGGCGTGAACTCAAGCCGGAAGGAGCCCTCGTCGATCAATTCAGCAAATCCGCCAAGGTCAGAGCGCTGCTCAAGGTCAAGCTTCCTCTTCTGCCGGTGGTCGAACGTCCCGGAGCAGAGGCGGACGCGGCGGTCGCGGCAGCTTCGATCATTGCCAGATACCAATTCCTCCAGTCGCAAGCTTCCCTCAGCCGGTACTATCAGATCGAGTTTCCTCTGGGTTCGGGTTCCGGGATCATCACGACAGGGAAGCAGTTCATCGCCAAATATGGTTTTCCCCGGTTGTGTGAAGTTGCCAAGCTGCACTTTGTGACGACGGCGAAACTCGAGCAGAAGACCATAATCTGAGCCATGCAGAGAAACTTCTTGACAGAATGGGGCAAGGCAGGGATTCAGTCCTGCGTTGACACCAACAACTAATATGATCACTTTCATGGCACGGCACTGAGGATCCTGTTTTTCAGATAGACCGGTCATTGTGTGGATATTGACTTACCCAAAGAATCTGTACCTGGAGCATTATTTATGATCAAATCTATGGGACGTCTGAACATAGACGACTATAAAATCATGGACGCCCACGTCGAGAAAGTCTTTAAGAATCTGGACAAGGGCAAGACAGACCTGGCAAAGAAACAAATCCTGGAACTGGCTGATACGGCAAACTATTTTGTGCGGGAAGACCTCGGCAAACGCCTTGCCGCGTATGAAGGACCCGGCGAACTGGACAAGATCATCGGAGAAATGCTGGAAGACAGGCTCTACGGGATCCGCGCCACCGCGTTGTTCTATATCTACAACAAGCGCCAGGCAACACCGGAAGTTATCATCAAGACTCTGGAAAAGACGTTCGAGACTGTGCCCTGGGAATCAGAGACCATCTGTTTTGAGATGTGGAAACGTTCTCCCGAAGTCATGAAAGAATATATGCCGATCTGGGCTGATTCAGACAGTGAAAAGAAACGCGCTATGTCCATGCACGGCATGGAAAACATCTCCTCCCGCAATCCCCAATACATCCTGACCTTCGTGTCCAACCTCCTCGACGACGAAAGCGACGAAGTTCAAAAGAAGATCAGCCATATCCTAACCCAAGTTGCCAGGCAACGTCCTTTGCAGACTTACACGAACATCAAGCGCTGGCTCATGGAAGCTGACGAAAAACGGGTTCGTACTATCTGGCAGACAATGAAAAAACTGGCGAATATTTTTACTCAACGCTCCAAGAAAGACAAGACACAGGACTTTATCAATATCACTCAGAAAACGATCCAGGAATGGAAGGCGGATCGTAATCCGAAGGTTCAGCAGATGGGGCAGAGGCTTGCCCAGATCATGAATAAGAAGTAAACGGGATCATCCTCAGGAACTGAGGTAGCTTACCCGGATCAGAGCTTTGATCAGCAAGGAAGGCACAAGCAATGGGAAATAGACCACAGGCCCGGGAAGCAGCTCTCAAAAACACCTATATCATTCTGGTCGAACCGGTCTATGGCGGAAACGTCGGAGCAGTCGCCAGGGTCATGAATAACTTTTCACTGGATAAACTCAGGATCGTGGGCAGTATACCTGAAAAGAACGACTATTATTTGGCGGTGCATTCGAACTTCATCCTCGATCAAGCGGAGGTTTTCCCCGATCTGGCTTCGGCAATAGCCGACCTGGACAGGGTCGTGGCGTTTTCGCGCAGAGTGGGTAAGACCAAGCCGATCGACATGGATCCCTCCCGCACGGCAGAATATCTGCATGAGATCCCCCATCTGAAGACGGGATTGGTCTTCGGCAGGGAGACATACGGGCTTACGGATGCCGAAGCGGATCTTTGCCCCTTGAGATGCCACATCCCCGCGAATCCTGATTTCCCCTCCTTTAACCTCGCCCAGGCAGTGGCGATCGCCACGTGGGAGCTTTACAGCCGGAGTATGGAAAAATCACCACAAAACCGCTATAAGAGCGTGGCAGTGGAAAAGGAAGAGCTTGACAGGATAAGAAACTACATGCTTTCTGTGATGCAGGACATCGGGTTCTTCCGTTCGCAGGAATCAACCAATTGGGAGGCATTCCTGGCGAAACTGCTGGCGCAGCTGAATCCGTCCAAATCTATGGTTTACCGGCTCAGACAGATGTTTAACCGGTTTCATGTATTGGTCACTGGCAGGGGTAAAGGCTACGACCTGCGTAGCAAGGATTAGTCTATGGAAGACAAGGAGACGCAGTACCGGCAGATCTGCCGGGTTTGCGAGAAGTTTTTTTTAGCCAATGAGAATCCGGTTCTGGTTGCGAAGTATTCCAGATACTTCAAAGAAGGTTACGACGCTTATGGTCTTGAGGAAGACCAGATCCGCGAACTCAAAGCCAGATTGCTGCAAGAATACGAGATAGGACCGCTGGAAGCTGCCGAACTTGGATTGCTGTTCTTCAAGACCGGCAAGTACGAATTCGGGTCTCTGGCTGTGATGCTATTGAAAAAATTCCGTCCCCGCTTCACTCGTGAGATTTTCGATATTGTGCGGCTATGGTTCGATCAGGGAGTCGAGAACTGGGCACATTCGGACTATATCTGCAGCAAGATCACACCTGTGTTTCTGGAACTGAAGATCGTCACTCTCGAAGATTTCGCAGATTGGCGGGTTGCTGAATCAAAATGGACTCGCAGGGCGGTACCGGTGACGATGCTATTCCTACGTAAAAGCGTTGCCCCGGAAATACTTCTGAACTTTATCCAGCCAATGATGCTGGATAGTGAAAGGGTCGTGCATCAGGGGCTTGGCTGGTTTCTCAAACAGCTCTGGGTGGTACATCCCGCAGAAGTGGAAGGTTTTTTGCATCAACATAAAAATACAGCTTCGCGTCTGATCATTCAGTATGCCACAGAAAAGATGAAGAAGGAACGGCGAAAGAGGTTCAGAAAAGACTAACGACGACTGTCCTACGGCTGTGGTAAGAATTGTTCAGCGAGTTTGCCGGAATATATTTAGCTATGATAAAGGCGACCATTATGAAAAAGAACCTTGGTTTGATCTTATTTCTGCTCTTCAGCCTAGTGCTGTCCGCGGAAACAATCGATCTGAGCGTGAGTCTTCCCTCCGCTCCTGAACTTTCCCCAAAATCCTTCACCGAAAGCGGATATGGAGTTCTGACCGCCCCCGGAATGCCTCAGCTGCCCTACAAGACCGTAAACGTCCTTCTGCCCAAGGGAGCAGACGTCAACGAGCATCAGGCGCTGCTCTCCACCCCCAGGAGTATCAGCTCGGCGGAACCGGAGATCAACCAAGGCTTCAGCGACGGCACACGGATCCTGACGGCTCAGAGAACAGCCGCGCCTCAGACCGGCGCGATCTATCTCGGAACCAAGAATTGGGGTGATCTGCGCTACGCATCCTTCAGAGTCCTTCCTGTCAGTTATGCGAGCGGCACATATCAGTGGTTCGAAACCCTGAGCGTTCACTTGGATTACACACATCATGAGTCGAACAGGGGAAACGTACCCGGGACATTCAAACTGGATGACTACTTTGTTAACCAGTCTGACCTGGGGAAGTGGTATCAGAAAAACTCCGCTAAGGACTACGATTACTTGATCGTGGGAACGAGCACGCAGTACAATGCGATTCAGACTCTGGTGCTCTTTCGTCAGTCTCAGGGTTTGATCACCAGCTTTGCGGATATCGCGACGATCCTGCAGACATCACCCGGTGCCACGGATGCCGAAAAACTCCATAACTATCTTGTGGAGCAATACAATACAAACAACTTCAGTTATCTGCTTCTGTTGGGTGATGTGGATACGGTGCCGACAGGGATGCTGACTCCCGAGCCGGATGGCTGGGAAACCATTCCTTCGGATATCTATTACAGCGATCTGTCCTCGATCTGGGATACCGATAATGACAACCGCCTGGGTGAATATTACACCATGGAAGGCGAGCAGGATTGGGGAGTGGACTACACACCCGAGGTCTTCGTGGGCAGGATCAGTTCCAACAATCCCGTGATCTGTACGACGATCGCCAACCGTATCGTCGCCTTTGAGCAGTCCAACGCCGCCTGGAAGAATAAAGCCCTGCTGCCTGCAGCCTATCTGAACTATGCCGGCGAGCCCGAAACGATCTACCTTCAGACGGATGGTGCTGATTTCATGGAGTATGAGAAACTAAATAACCTGCGAAACATGCAGACGACCACGATGTATGAGCAGCTTGGTCACGTGCCATCCCACCCAAGCGACTTTCCTCTGGATGCCAATGGCTTCAGAACGCAGCTGAATACCCAAAGCTGGGGTCTGATCAACTGGAGCGCGCACGGCAGTTCAACCACCAGTGCCAGAAAGGTCTGGATGGATGATCCCAATGGCAACAATCTCCCCGACAGCGATGAGATGCAATGGCTCGATCTGGTCAGCCGCCAGAGCTTTGACAACCTCCAGAACGCCGATGGTACGGTTATCTTCGCCGCTTCCTGTAACAACGGTATGATCGATGGAGATCAGGCATGTCTGGGTGAATACACGCTGCAGAAAAAGAGCGTCGCGACCCTCGCAGCCACTCGCACCGGCTGGTACAAGATCGGCTGGCGTAATCCGGGCTGGGGAGGACTCAGCTCCTACAACCACCATTTTCTGGAAAACTACGCGAACTACCGCCAATCTGTAGGTATGGCGCATGCCTATACCAATCTTCTCCACACGCAGATCTACCTTTTTGGCGACCCGGTCGATTCCGGCGGGATCATCTATCCCGAGCTTCAGAACGTCTATACCTACCTGTTATTCGGTGATCCGGCGATCGGTTATACCCCGGAAGCCGCTCCCACCACAGCCCAGATACTTATCTGGGAACCGATTCAGCACAATGGAGTAGCTCTTCAGAACGCCATACTCGACGCGGGCGAATACAATGTGGTCTATAGTGACAGGATCATTCCTGATTATCAGTATCTGCATCAGTTTGAAGCAGTATTCTGCCTGTTTGGGACGGGAGATACGGCATACATCCTGACACCCGGTTCTATTGAGTATAACGCCCTGAATCAGTATTTGGAGCAGGGCGGTTCAGTCTATATGGAAGGCTGGGCGAATTGGGACGGAGCTGACCTGCTGATGTCAAAATTCGGCATCTCCGCGCCTTATGACCACCTTGCCTATATCGAATCTCTGAGATGTGAGGATCAGATCTGGGCTTATGATGACCTGAACAACGTCACCATGGCGCTGGCTACCGATTCAGCCACATCCGTACCCATCTTCTACTCTCAGAATACAGAGCATGTTAATGATCTCATCGGCATCTGGAACAGTAATGGAGGCTACCGCACCATAGGCAGTTCCTTCCTGCTTTCCTGTGTGACTGATTCCACTCTGACACTGTCAGACCTGGTCAGCGTCATTCTGGATACCCTCGGTGTGGCAGAGACCGGCCCCGTCGCCAATGACGACGCGACCATTCCTCCCGCCGTTGTGAGCCTCAAAGCTTATCCCAACCCCTTCGCCGGTTCTCTCAATCTTAGCCTGACAGGTGAAACTAGGTCACCCGCGGTGATAGAAATATTCAACCTCCGGGGCCAGCTCATCAGACGTATAAATTCGGCTGACGCAGCCAAAACCCTGGAGATCGTCTGGGACGGCAAAGCCGAGCGCGGAGTAACCGCACCAAACGGTATCTACCTGATCAAGGCTATAAGAGGACGCGCCACGACTACGATAAAAGTCCTGCTCCTGAGGGAGGATTGATTCTGCTTGACAAAAGAATGCCTCTGCGTCCAACTGCGAGGATTGGTTTGAAACTTAGTTAAGCAAGGATAAAATAATGCATCAACCCAGCCAGAAAAAGGCTTCCAAGCCTAAGATACAGGTCAAGACCAGAAAGAACTTGAGTGATTTCCGCGCTCATATTCCCATGCTCATCGAGAAGAAGAACTTCATCATCAAAACTGCGGATTCGCTGGAAGAATTACGGCAGGCACTCCGCCTCAGACACGACGTTTTCCTCGAGGAACTGCTCAAGCGCAAGAAACGCACCGGCATGGATATCGACAGGTTCGACCGTCTCTGCGATCACCTTCTGATCCTCGATAAAAAAGACGGAAAGCTGATCGGGACTTACCGCATGCAATCCTCCCTGCACACAAAACGCTGGTATAGCGCCACTGAATTCCACATGAAGCAGATTAAGCTCCTCCCGGGGAACAAACTCGAACTCGGTAGAGCCTGCGTCCACAAAGATCATCGCAACGGCGTGACCATCGCACTGCTCTGGGAAGGGATCAATGCCTATATCGAAGCGAGCGAGACCAAGTATCTCTTTGGTTGCTCGAGCATAAAAACCATGGACAGGGAAGAGATCAAAGCTATTTATTATTATCTAAAACACCACGGTCACCTCGAAGAAGGAAGTCTCGTCCGTCCCCGCAGCAAGTTCAGAGTTCCAGGTTTTCGCCGTCATGTTCACAAGTTTCCCATTCCACACGCTGACGCGGGAACGATCGAAAAGGGGAAGATCCCTTCACTTCTGGTTTCCTATCTCAAAGCGGGAGCCAAGATCTGCGGAACTCCGGCGCTGGATAAGAGCTTTAAATGCATAGACTTCCTGACTCTGCTGGACGTGGACAATATTAAGCAATCCTACACCCGAAAATCCAGATCGACAGGCGTGGAGTGATCCGCCTCAATTCATGCTAAAAAAGATATTCTTCCTCATCTGGCATCTGTGGATGACCCTGGATTTCTTTGTTTCAGCCAGCCTGATCAAACTGATCACACCAGATCTGGTTCGTCGCCGTCAACGCTTTATCAGAAACAACCACCGTGTGGCGAAGGGATATCTGAAAGCTTTCCGGATTAAGACCACTATCCAGAATCCCGAAAGACTTGAACTTTTTAAGGACAAAAATTACCTGGTCGTCGCCAACCACGTTTCATATACGGACATCATGGTCCTCAGCTCGATCCGTCCCTTTTCCTTTATCACTTCGGTCGAAATGGGCAGCAACCCCTTCCTCGGGGATATAACCCGTCTGGGGGGATCACTCTATACCAACCGCAAGAAGTTTGTCTCTCTGCCGGCTGAAATCGAAAACTTTGCAGAAGCACTCAGGCAAGGGTTCAATGTTGTTCTCTTCGCCGAGGGAACCAGTACGGACGGTTCCGATATCCGTCCTTTCCGTTCCTCTCTCTTCGAAATGGCGATCAAAAGTCAAGCCGACATCCTCCCTGTATGTATAAATTACACTACGATCAACGGAGAGCCACGTAGTGAAGCAAACAGGGACATATTATGCTGGTATGGTGACATGAGTTTCGCGCCTCATTTTTGGCGACTTTTGGGGCATAAAATAACGGCGAAAATCAGCATATTGGAGCCAATAGCGTGTACTACACAAACAAAGAGGCAAAGTCTCTCAAACGAGACTTACGAGCGTATCAGAGCAGAATACCTCGGTTTACCTTAAAAACTGACCTCAAAGCTTTATACCGGATCGGACAAAACCGGAAATTATCTTGAGTGTTACAAGGAGTTAACATGGCAAAGAAAAGTAAAGACAGACTGGGACTCGGCAGGATCAATTATATCCTGTTGCTGGTCGCCACCGCTCTCCTCATCCTTGGCTTCATCATCATGAGCGCCAACGAGATCTCCATCTCCCCTCTGATACTGGTGATAGCATATGTCGTTATCATCCCCTTCGCCCTGCTTTACAGACCCAAAAAGGATTAATGGTGCCCCTGCTCAGGGATGAGACCACTGCCAGGCTGAAGAAGCTGCAGCTGACTGCCCGCGTGATCGTCGAGGGCTTTCTCATCGGATTGCACAAATCCCCCTACCATGGCTTCAGCGTCGAATTCAGCGATCATCGCCAATATAATCCGGGCGAACCGCTCAGGGACATAGACTGGAAGATCGCCGCCAAGACGGAACGTTACTATATCAAGCGATACGAAGAAGAGACCAATCTGCGATCCTATATCATTCTGGATCACAGCAAGTCGATGTTTTTCCGCTCTCACGATGTGGCAAAGATCGACTACGCGACTGAACTAAGCGCTTCGATCGCCTGGCTGATGATGTCCCAGAAAGACGCGGTAGGTTTGATCACCTTCAACCGGGAGATAACCAACAAGTTAGTACCCAAGGCTTACAGGGGATATCTGTCCCAGATCTTTGAGGTTTTGGTGCGTCTGGAACCGAAAGATTCCACAGATCTCTTCACCAATTTAACCAGGATCGCGGAGACGATACGCAAACGCAGCCTAATCATCATTATCTCTGATCTGTTGGATGAACCTGAGAAGATCATTAATGCCCTGAAGCAGTTTCGTTACAGACACCATGAAGTGCTGGTCTTTCATCTTACTGATCCGCAGGAAGAGCAATTCGGCTTTAAGCATGAAACCCGCTTTGTAGACAGCGAAAGCGGAGAGAAGATCACCGTGACCCCTTGGCAAATACGTAAGGAATACCTGGAAAACTTCCACCACCACATTGATTATCTCAAGGCGGAGTGCCATCAGGCGCAGATCGAATATATTCCCTGCACGACATCCACCCCTGTGGCTGATCTGCTGCTTCGTTATCTCTCCAAGCGCGCCAAAGGATAGAAAGATGCATGATATCAGGATCGTTCCATCCCGGGATATTCATGATGCCATCCTGGATCATTACCGGGAACTGAGTTTCTCCCTTGATCTCCGTCTGCAGGATATGTTTCGCCGGGATCTTGCCATCGAGACTGAGCCTGGGGCTCAGGAGATACTCGAAGACATGCTAAAGAATGCTGTGATCGCTGAGGAGCAGAATATACCACCCTGCCAGGACACGGGTACTCAGGTATTCTTCATCGAGATCGGAAATCTTGTCCATATCAGCGGCGATCACCTCGAATCGGTCATCAATGAAGCTGTTGCCGAGGCAACTGAGATGCTGTATTTACGCCGTTCCATCGTATGTGATCCTCTCTATGACCGAGTAAATTCAGGCGATAATACCCCCGCTGTGATCCACACCAGAATCGTTCCTGGTTCCGAAATACTCATCCATATGGGGCAAAAAGGCGGAGGCGCGGAGAACATGAGCAGACTGATTATGCTCAAGCCGGACGCCACCCCTTCAGATATCATTGAATTGGTTGTGGAGACTGTTGTCGCGGCTGGGGGAAAGTCATGTCCGCCGATAATCTTAGGCATCGGCTTGGGTGGCAATTTTGAAAGCTGTGCCTCCCTGGCAAAACGAGCCCTTTTCCGTGAGTTGGGCGAATCTCATCCGCTACCTGAATACGCGAGATTGGAGCAGGAAATCTTGCTTAGACTAAATGAGACCGGCATCGGACCACAGGGTCTGGGTGGAAACTGCACCGCCCTGGCGGTACATCTGGAGACCGCTCCCTGCCATATCGCATCTCTTCCTCTGGCGATCAATATCCAGTGCCATTCCCACCGGCACCTAAGTTTCAGGATCTGATCCATGAGAACGCACACAATCGAACTTCCCTTCACTCCGGAGATCATCTCGAATCTTGCTCGAGGCGACAAGGTCATCCTCAACGGAGCGCTCTTCACCGCAAGAGACGCCGCTCATAAACGCATGCTTGAATACCATGAACGTGGCGAGGATTTACCCCTGGTTTTACGTGAAACCTGTATCTTCTATTGCGGTCCATCCCCAACTCCTCCGGGAAGATCCTGCGGTGCGATCGGTCCAACCACCAGCTCCCGCATGGATGGCGCAAGCCTGATTCTCCTGAAAAGTGGATTGCTGGCAATGTTGGGTAAAGGAGAACGATCCCCAGAAGTCGAAAATCTTATAAGGAAGGCCGGAGCGGTTTATCTCACCTGTAGTGGCGGAGTAGCTGCCCTGATGAGTCAGTATGTGGTTTCATGTGAAACATTCGCTTGGGAAGATCTCGGTCCCGAAGCCATTTACAGATTAGTTGTAAAAGGCTTTCCTGCTTATGTATCAATTGTTTAGCTATTAGTTTTGTCAACTTTGAAACAATTATCTCTTATATGAGCGACTGGAAGTCGCTCCCACATTATTCTCGCTCGTGTTCTCATCCTTGCTATTGCCATTAAAAAACGCATATTCAATCCATATGGTACAGCGTTAATACCATTGTCGTACAACCATACGGATATCATACGGAAAGCGTACGGGTGGGATACGGTCAGCATACCGCCTGGCAAAAGGGAGCTAAGCCGTTGAAAACGATTGACACAAAACCGCCTCCCTGTAGTCTGGAATCGAAATAATGATAATTGAAGGGAGAAACGATGAAATCAAGCTTTAACGGACGTTCCTGGCAGCCGACCCTGACCCTGGCAAAGCTCTTTGAAGAGCAGAACCAGTTCTTTGACGCGCTTGCCGCTTATGAACTGATCGGGCAAAACGACAGTTCCCCGACCGTGCGCGAAAAGATCGAGTCCTTGCATTTGCGCATCCTCAACGATCCCAACAACAGCTATGACCCGCGCATCGAGAAGCTCTTTACTCCCGAAGAGCTGGCGTATCTGAAGATACTGAATCATCAAGGCTTTACAAACCTCTCCCGGGCTGTCGAAAAGCTCGCTGAGGGGGTTGATATGAACGACCTCTATCTTGAGTTGGATGATCTTGATCTGGACGAACCGGAGCAGGACAACATTCAGGAGATCCTTGCAGAGATCGAGCAGAATGCCCAGCAGACCTTTATTCAGGGATTGCCTGAGGCAGATGAATATACTTTGAAAGACTTTATGACCGCTCTGCTGACGAACTATGACCGCGATACCAAATTGAATACGATCAGTTTCGCTGATTTTCTGGCTCTCTTTATGGAGATGCAGAGGTTGAAGACCAAAGACTAAGCTCCGCGGAGTGCGTGAATGAACCGGAAGATAATCTCAGAATACAATGCTATCTGCGAGAAGTGCATGCGTAAGTGTAAACAACGCAAGGATGTTCATCTTCTCAGCTGCCCGCGTTACAATCCCAAACCGGTGCAGCTGGAGATCAAATTCGTCTTTCCCAAGTCCAAGCGCAGCAAACCTTCTGCCTGAGGAGGATGACTGCGTATCATAACCGGCAGATACCGGGGCAGTAAGCTCTACACCGTTCCCGGTCAAGGCACCCGTCCCACATCCGACTTCAATCGTGAGGTGATCTTCTCGAAGTATCCCGATTATAAGGATCTGCGGGTTCTGGATCTCTTTGCCGGAACTGGATCGTTCGGGTTGGAATGCCTTTCCCGTGGCGCTGAATGGGTGGATTTCGTCGAATTTGCCAATCAGGCGATCGCCGTTCTGCTCCTGAACATTGCCAAGCTGAACTGCTCCGATCAGTGTCATATTCACCGCCGGAGAGTCGAGCAATATCTTGCCAAAGCGGATCATCTCTACGATGTGATCTTCCTCGATCCTCCTTATGACAAAGGGCTGGTGGAGAAGTGCCTCGATCTGATCTTTGCGGGAGATATGCTTAAACCTGAGGGGATCGTGATCGTCGAACACAGCGCTAAAGAGCGAATACCAGATCGGTGGCTACCCCGTTTGATCGATACCCGTGCCGGTAAGATCACCAGCTTTTCGATCTTCGGTTCGGCGGAAACCGGTCCTGATCAATAGATTTTCAAGATATAAAGATAAACCGGAGTTTTTTATGCTAAAGCTACATCTCCATCAACAGACCGTGGAGCGTGCCCGTAAAGCCGCTCGCGGTATCGCCGGAAGCTTCGACTGGCTGTTCCGGGACTACAGTTCCGCGACCATCGAACGTACAGTGATCAGGATGCTGGGTATCGATGGGGCAACCTCAGACGGCAAGCCTCTGCCCAATATGGTTGTCGAACATCTCAAAGCCAGGAATGTACTGAACCGAGGTTCGGCCTACTGGATCGCCAACGCCATGGCTATCAAAGGGATCACAGCCCAGGAAGCCGCCGAACAGGTCGCCCGGGGTGAGCTTGATCTGGTTTCTTGCGGAACAGCCTCTCAGGACGCGATCGAAGATATCCTGGATCAACTGTCGGACTCAATGCTGGCGCATATCCAGGCTCAGAAAGAACATCGTGAAGAGCAATTCGCCAAATACGGACCCCGGCGTCAGCCAGCCATCTATGTGATCGTTGCCACAGGCAACATCCATGAGGACGTGAAACAGGCACGCGCAGCAGCGATCGAAGGCGCGGATATCATTGCCGTGATCAGATCAACCGCCCAGTCGCTTCTGGACTACGTCCCTTACGGCGCTACGACGGTTGGTTTCGGTGGAACTTACGCGACTCAGGAGAACTTCCGCATTATGCGCGCCGCGCTGGATGAAGTCACCGCTCAGGAGAAACGTTACATCAGCCTCACCAATTATGCCAGCGGACTCTGCATGCCGGAGATCGCCGTCATGGGAGCGATCGAACGTCTCGATCTGATGCTCAATGACGCCATGTACGGCATTCTCTTCCGGGATATCAACCCGAAGCGCACTCTCCTGGACCAATATTTCGCCAGAATGATCAACGCCTATGCCGGGATCGAGATCCAGACGGGTGAAGATAACTATCTCACAACTTCCGACGCCATCGAGAAGGCTTACACCGTGACCGCCTCCCAGCTTCTGAATGAGCAGTTTGCCCTGATAAGCGGCATCAAGCCTGAGAAGATGGGGCTTGGCCATGCCTTCGAGATCAATCCCGAGATCGAGAACTGCTTCACCTATGAATTGGCGCACGCTATGCTCACGAAGGAACTCTTCCCCAATTCGCCGGTCAAGTATATGCCTCCGACCAAGTTCGCCAGCGGTAATATCTTCAAGACTCACCTCATGGACGCGATGTTCAATTTCATCGGTCAGCTCACAGGACAGGGAGTCCAGCTGCTGGGTATGATGACGGAAGCGATCCACACTCCGCATATCGCGGATAGGTCCCTGGCGATCGAGAACGCGCAGTACATCTTCAACGCTGTCAAAGACCTCGGCAATGAATTGTCACTCGCGCCGGACAGCTTTATCAACAACCGGGCGAACACAGTGCTCGAGGAAGCCACCTTCTTCCTGGAGAAAGTTGCCGAAGAAGGGCTGTTCTCCGCCATGGCACGGGGTGAATTTGCCGATATCAAACGTCCCGAGAACGGTGGTAAGGGTCTGGATGGAGTCTTCCGCAAGGATGCTTCATACCTGAATCCCTTCCTGACCAAGATGAAAGCAGAGATGGAGTTAGCATGAAAAACAAGCTTATCAGACCCTATGGAGACACCCTCGGCGACGGCAAGATCCAGTTTTCCTTCAGCCTGCCCATGCCTGCCACCGAAGAAGGCAGGGAAGCTGCCCGCCTGATCCTCCGCCAGATGGGCTGCGAGGATATAGATATCTGTGGCACAAGAGACCTCAATGAAGGCTTTACCCAGTTCATTGCCTACGCGACCTGTGCCGCCGCGGTCGATCCCCAAGACATCAAAGTAAAGACCGTTGACACGCCTGTTATGGATATGGAAGAGACGGATGACTTCATTGCCGAACACATTGGCAGGGAGATCACTGTCGTAGGCGCCTGCATAGAAAGTGACGCTCATACCGTGGGCATCGACGCGATCATGAATATGAAAGGCTACAACCATCGTTATGGCTTGGAACGCTACCAGTATATCAACGCCATCAACCTAGGCGCTCAGGTTCCCTCCGAAGAGCTGCTGCGCCGTGCCAGAGAAGAGAAGGCGGACGCTATCCTCGTCTCTCAGGTCGTCACGCAGAAGAATATTCACCTCAAGAATCTCACCAAGCTGATCGAACTCGCGGAAGCGGAAGGACTGCGTCACCAGATGCTCTTCATCTGCGGAGGTCCGAGGATCAGCCATGAACTCGCCATCGAACTGGGTTACGACGCCGGTTTCGGGACGGGTTCCTACTCGACCGATGTTGCCAGCTTTATTGCCATAACTCTTGCCGGACAAAGGGATAAGCATTGACCCTTGTCCTGACCCTCATCGCCTTCGGGCTGATGATCATCGTGCATGAGGCAGGCCACCTCCTGGCGGCGCGAGCCTTCAAAGTCAGCATCGAGACCTTTTCCATAGGTTTCGGTAAGCCGATCTTTAATAAAGTCATCAACGGGATAAACTACCGGATATCCTGGCTGCCTCTGGGTGGCTATCTCAGGATGAAGGGCGAGAATCCTGACGATCCGGACATCCATGACGAAGGAGCTTACCAGTCCAAAGCCTGGTGGCAGAGAGCGCTGATCGCCTTTGCCGGACCCTTTGCCAATCTCATTTTGGCGCTGTTCCTCTTCGTGATCTCATTCATGCTACCTCAGAAGCTGGAGGATCAAGTTCCGGTGATCCAGTCGGCAACAGGCAGGTGGACTCAGATCTTCGTTCCCGGAGACAGTCTCACCACAGTCAATGGCAAGTCCGTTCGCGGCTTCAGTGACGCCCTGAGTAAGCTCTCACCCAAGACAAACAACACTCTTTCTCTCCGGCGTGAGGGGCGCTCCATTCGCCTGAATATCGCCGCTTCAGACGTGGATTCGCTCATCAGCAGTCTGCGTCCCCAGGCCAAAGCCATCGTGGGCGATATCACACCGGGTTATCCAGCCTGGCGTGCGGGGCTCAGGGAGAAGGACCTAATCACCGCCATAGATTCGGTTCAGATCAACGATTGGTACGATATGCGCGAGCGGATCACTGAGAGCAGGGACGGCGACGTTCTCGTCAGTATCCAACGCGGTGACAGCTTGCTTACCAGACACATCATCCTTGAGGAGAACGTCCTCTACGGCTCCCAGAAGATGATCGGCGTCACGCAGTATATGCCCGTCCGCTACTCAGAGAGTTACTCACCGGTTCAGGCGCTGAAGATCGGAAGCCTCTCCACCCTGAACATGATCATCATGAATTACTACGGTCTCTACAAACTTATCCAAAAGCCGGAAACTCTGAAGAGCAACATCGGCGGTCCGGTCATGATCGTTTCCATGTCCCAGAGCATCGGCCAGAAGGGCTTTTCCGCCTTGCTGATGTTCTTTGCCGGGATAAGCATCATGCTCCTGATCATGAATCTCCTGCCGATCCCCATCCTGGATGGCGGACACATCTTCTTCTGCCTGATCGAAGGCATCATCAAACGTCCCATCCCTCTGCGGGTGCAGGATATAGCTCAGCGCATCGGGTTTTTCATCCTGATGTTCCTGATGGTCTATGCTTTCTACGCGGATATCGAAAAACTCTTGCTTCGTCTGATCCATAGATAAGGAGTCATTATCTTTAATTTCAAGCTGTTAAACACGGACGTCAAGGCTCGCGCGGGGATCATTTCCACCAACCACGGCGAGATCAAGACCCCGGTTTTTATGCCGGTGGGTACCGTCGGCTCCGTCAAAGCCATGTCACCTCATGAACTCGAGGACGTCCAGGCACAGATCATCCTGGGTAACACCTATCATCTCTATCTGCGCCCCGGACATGAGCTTATCCGCTCTGCCGGAGGACTACACAAGTTCATCAGCTGGGATCGTCCAATGCTCACGGATAGCGGTGGATTCCAAGTCATGAGTCTTTCCGCGCTGCGCAAGATCACCCCCGAAGGCGTGAAATTCCGCAGCCACATCGACGGCAGTCTGCACCTCTTTAGCCCGGAAAAGGTCATCGAGATCCAGGAAGCCCTCGGCGCTGATATCATCATGAGCTTCGATGAATGTCCACCGCTGCCCTCGACCCGCCAGTATATCGAGAAGTCGCTGAAATTCACCCTCGCCTGGGCGGAACGCGGCAAAAAGGCATTCACTAATCACGCCAATCAAGCTCTTTTCGGAATCGTTCAGGGCGGAACCTATGAAGATCTGCGGGAACAGTGTGCCCGCGAACTGATCGATATGGATTTTCCCGGCTATTCCATCGGCGGACTTGCCGTGGGCGAATCCAAGCCGGAGATGTTTCGCATCACGGAATTCATGAACGACATCCTGCCCAAGGACAAGCCCCGCTATCTGATGGGCGTGGGAACTCCCTCGGATCTGCTGAATAACATCGCCAGAGGCGTCGATATGTTCGACTGCGTGATGCCCACCCGCAACGCGCGCAAGGGCAGCATCTTCACCAGATACGGCAAGATGATCATCAAGGCGGCACGTTATAAGGACGATTTCCGTCCCATCGACCCTCAATGCGGCTGCTACACCTGTACTCACTTCAGCCGCGCCTATATCAGGCATCTGATCACCATGAACGAGATCCTCGGCATGCGCCTTACCACCATCCACAGCCTGTGGTTCTATCAGGAATTGATGCAGATGGCTCGTAATGCCATCCTGAACGGCTCCTACGCGGATTTCCTCGCGGAAATGCTACCGGTTCTGGACCGTATTGTGGACTGATCTCTCTGCCAAAGTTTTCCTCGGTCTTGACTTTGGTCATACCGGTATCCCCTTGCTATCCTCTCTCTATCATCTTACGTCATGACGTAAGATGATAGAGAGAGGATAGGGGTCGGTTAGCAGGTTAATAAGTTAGTTGGTTAATGGGTTAATGCGGGTCCTCGCGGGATAGGCTATCAGATTTTTATAAGCGTATAGAATGAGAAGAATGATAAGACATGAGAATGAAGCCGCGCTGATTGTACCGGCGGTCGCCGTACCGCCGTTCCCGGAAGACGGAGCCTCGTGTAAATGGATTGCAGGCGTCCTGTCGCTACAACCCCGCAGGGATGAAAACAGTAGCGGCGACATCCTGTCGCCATAGCCCCTGAGGGGCGACACAACAACCCTCCGGCTTCAAAGATGAAAATGGGAGTAAGAATGATAAACATTGACAACTATATCGATAACCCAAAGCCTCAACGACCTCCCTTAGGTAACTGTCAAAACAGAGTCAAAGAGACAAAGAGGAAGTGGGTTCGGAGTGCAGAACTTCGTGGCTGCGGTCAATCCCCGCACACCATTCCCCTTAAGTACCTTCTTTTATCTCTCTTCTCACTTCACTTGCTATTCTCCCCGCTTCAGGCAACCCTTGTCGATCTTCTGCCTTTCCATGCCGCCAAGGCGCAACTTCCCGGCGTGGCACAGGAAATGCGGGCACCAGGATATTGGATCGCCCGGCATCCCGCGCCGGATAAACTGGTTCTGGACCGGGAGAGTATAGTTCAGCTCAACAGAGAGATCCGCGCCAGTTCAAGGGCGGTTTCAGATCTCAGCGGACACTCTTCCAGGATGGGCGGTGAAGCGATACGTTCACAGATCCGGGCGATGCATGCTCTCGTCAGCGGGATGAAGCTCTTTGACGGGGATGGGAATCGGGTTGGTAACGACTTCTGGGAAAAGATGACGGCATTGGAAGCCGTCGGCAGGGTGCCCAACAGCATCGCGGTACGTTTTGCCTTTGCCACGTCCTTCGCGCATCAGCGCATCGTTCCCAGCCTTCAGAACCTCAACAAAGTCGCCACGGATACCGAATTTGATGAATTGCAGAACAGCGGCTACGATATTGGCACGCCTCTCGTGATCTATCATGAATCCGCTGATGGAAACTGGGTCTTCGGCGCGACGTCTCTCACCACAGGCTGGTTTATGAAATCGGCGGTTGGATTCTGTTCCCAGAGCGAGTGGAAGGCTTACCAACAGAGCGAATCTTTCGTAGTGGTCACTTCCTCCAAGGCTGATCTTTGGGGTGACGCCTCCGCCCACACCTATCTGGGCTATCAGCGGATGGGGTGCAGACTCCCTATGTTGGGCGACAGCGGTTTTTATTACAAGGTGAGGCTTCCCCGCAGGGATAGCAGTGGCGACGCGGTAGTAATCGATGCCTTTGTGGCAAAATCTGACGTTCATGAAGGTTATCTGCCCTACACTCCCAGAAACGCTATCACGCAGGCTTTCCGGATGCTGGGAGAGAAATATGGCTGGGCTGATATGCAGGGTGACTGGGATTGCTCCTCCCTGCTGATCAGCATCTTCCGCTGTTTCGGGATAGAATTGCCCCGCAACGGAGCCAATCAGGCAAAATCCGGCAATGTTGTTCATACTTTCTCCGGGGGCGAAACGGCGTCCGAGCGTAGGCAGATCATCTCAGAAAAGGCTACGGGAGGCATCACTTTGCTAAACATGAAGGGGCATATCGTGCTATATTTGGGCACTGTTGACAAAAATCCCTATGTCCTGCACGACGCCTGGGCTTACCGGAACGCGAACGGAGACGCGATACATCAGAATGTAAACGTGATCGGAGGGACTATCGTGAGCGGTCTTGATCTCGGTACGGGATCAGAGAAGGGCAGCCTGCTTACTCGCTTGTTAAAAGTGACACTGATCAGCCATTGAAACAGCAATAATTTTACTTGACGTAATGCCTTTGCAGATTAGCTTAGGCTCAGACTTTAGTCTTTAAGTTAAAAGGATTAGAATAAGATTTCTCAGGAGGAAATATGAGAAAGACATTGTTTTTATTATTGTTCGGAATTATAGCTATCTCAATGGCTTTTGGCGCCACTGCTGTGGTCACCTCAAGGCCCAGTCAGATAGATATTAGTTCTACCACTTCTGAAAGTGCGGTTCTGATGACCGTCTCGGGATACACATCTGACGACGCCAGATACAGATTGTATAACGGCAGCAATCAATACAACTGCTGGGATCCGGTGACGAATGCTTATATAACATCGACCAGCTACAGTGCCGGTCCACGCGTTCCCGGTACTCCCACAACCTCGTCCACATGGTGGATCCCCTTCCAATGCGGTAACAACGCTGTTGTCGCGGCCTCTTACCGTGATAGGCTTGGTACCGCTTATAGTGCAAACTATATGACTGCGGCGCTCCCAGCTGCGAATGCAATAACGACCGCATCATCCATCACCAATGCCAACGTCACTTTCACCACCTGGAACACTTATACCCAGAAATATGTTATCCTTGCCTATGACGCAACCAGCGGTGGAACTCTTATCAGTGCGACTTCATCGGCTCTAAGTACCGGTGCTTTTGATCTCAAGTATGAGACCGGCACCGTTATTCGCCGCATAGAAGTCAGAGACCTGAACAATGCCCTGATCGAATCCGTGACCGGAACCTGGGGTTCGGGCACACCAACTCCGACTATCAATGTCACCGGTTCTCTTACAGCTTTCAGCACCACCACCGGCACTCCTTCAGCGAATCAAAGCTATACTTTGAGCGG
>DAOPZE010000021.1:0-25168 GCA_035353255.1 Candidatus Cloacimonadota bacterium | reverse complement strand
GCCTCTTGGGTCGTTCTTGGGTGGCGACCCAAGAGGCTCCTTAGAGGATCCTTAGTGGGCTTTGGTGATTCCTGATCAATCCAGTGGTTATGGTAGAGATGCTGCGTCGTCCCGGAAAGAGAATTCTCCTGAGCCTGTAGAAAACCAAAATTTCTGCAATTACTGTCCCTGAAAAGGCAAAACTGTCCCTCCTTATATATATGAGGGGCGATCTCCTTCGGTGCGAAAAAGCATGTGAGTTCTTTGGAAGTGTATAGTGTGTAATAGTGTAAGGTGATCTGAGAGATATGATTAATTGAAAAAGGTGGAGTAGTGAAGTGATGCCGTGTACAGGCGCTCGCCGTAGCGCCTTTCTTCACCGCCTCTGTGTTTGTACCGCAAAAAAAACTCCCCGCCGGATGACGGGGAGATAAGTTGCCGTAGTTTAGTAGTTCTTATGCTAAGGCTTTGAGCACGAGATTGATGCGCTCGATCAGATCGGACTGGAGATGGTCATAGTCTTTGGGCTGAACGTAGGGGCGAACCACGAGCTTGATGTTGTCACCCCAGTCAGCCACGATCATGTCGTAGGTGGGGCTTTTGAGGACACGTTCATCCGCATCGAGGATCTGGCGGATGACGCTGCGAACCTTTTCCAGGTCGAGAGCGGGATTCACCATGATGGGGATCTCCAGGCGGCGTGAACCGAGCACGGTGTGATTGGTGATGATATCGCCGGTGATCTTGCCATTGGGGACGATGACTTTTTTATTGTCCGAGGTTTGCACTATGGTCGAGAAGATCTGGATGTCCAGAACCGTACCTGTGACGGCTCCGATCTGGATCCCGTCTCCTACGTTGTAAGGACGGAAGATGATCAGCAGGACTCCGGAGGCGAGGTTGCCCAGAGAACCCTGCAGCGCCAGGCCGATAGCCAGGCCGGCAGCACCGAAGACCGCCAGGAAGGAGGTCGTCTCGATCCCCAGTTTGTTGATCACGGCGATGACGACGAAGGTCATGATCACCGCGTTCACGACACTCGCGCCAAACTTCGCGAGAGTCTCGCCCTTTCCGGCTTTGAGCACAGATTTGTTCACCAGCTTGCCGGCAAGCTTTGCCAGATAGCTGCCGATGATCAGGATTATGATCGCGCCGACGACTTTCAATCCATACAAAGATAGAAATTCGATTATCTTGTTCATGACTCCGCCCACTTCACGGGTGGCGGCAGCGGTTGCGTTTGTGGCTACGTCAGCAATTGCTAAAGGTGTCATCATTCTCTCCTTAGGTATATTTTATCATAATTGTTAAGATATGCTTGCGGAAGAATAAGTCAAGTATTATCTAAGGTCAGGCAAAAAAAGAACCGGCATACTGGATGCCGGTTCAAAGATCAGCTAAAAACTGGTCTTAGTATGAGCGACGTTGCTCGAATCTGTTGCGGTTGAATTGCGCTTTTTTGGCTTTGCGGCATTCGGGGCAACGTTGGGGTTCGTTCTGCAGACCTTTTTCAGCGTAAAACTCTTGTTCGCCTTCGGTAAACACGAATTCTTTGTTGCAATCTTTGCAAATGAGGTTCTTGTCTGGCATGGGTATCTCCTAATGTTTTTTGGGCGTTTAGACATTCGGTATGAGGCTTTCCCAAAGAACACCGGAATAAGCTCAGGGAATGTTAAATCGCATTCTGACCTTATCTTTTGAGCGGGCATTATTCTGTCAATCTATTTCTTTGAAAATATGAGATTTATTTCCGGAGAAGAGTTGATTAACGTGAACATGGAGCGAGGATCAGGCACGATGGGGCGATAGTAGGCTCAGCCGGTATGAAGAATATCTTGACAAGCGAGCCAAAGCTTTAAACCTTGTAGGTAGTAAAAAATGCTAACGCAAGACACAGGAGATTTCTAATGAAAAGAGCGATACTGTTCTTAGTTTTATTTGCCGTGGCTACCGTCTGTATGGCGCAAATGACCTCGGTTCAGGCTTATCTGGATGATCCGGGACGGGAAACATTCCGCGTTGCGGTTGACAGTCTCACTCAAGCGATCCAATCAGGAGAGAATCCTTCTCAAACAAAGCTATATCTGATGTATATCCTCGACAACGAAGTGTCGCTGCTCAAGGAGGATCTCCTTGCCGGCGCTGATTCGCTGGATACGGGCGGGCGCTTCTCTCTCGGCAATGTGCTCCTCGGGATGCGGGATTATACCGCGGCGATCAAGATCTACGCGGGCTTGAACAAAGACTACCCCAATTGGTCATGTCCCTGGCGTCACAAGGGTCAGGCTCTATATGAAATGAAGGACTACACTGAGGCTGAGCGCGCCTTGTTCCAAGCTATCAGCACCAATGAAGAGCACTACGACGCCTACATCTGGCTCGCTAAGACACAAAAGGAGCTGGGAAAATATCCTCAGGCTCTGGAAAATCTGGAAAAAGCGCGCAAGCTGAATCCCAACTGGGAAGAGAGCGAAGATAACGTGTTTACCCAGGCCGAGATCGACGAGCTAACCGCGGAACTCCGGTCAAAACTCTGATAAATGGCACAGAGGCCGGTGTTTCATTGGGTCGCGAAACACTATAAGCAGTATTGGGTCCTGGCTCTGCTGGCTTTGCTGCTGGCTCTGGTCATCTACCGGGTTAGCAGCCTCAGTTTCCTCCGCGAGATCGAATCCAAGACCATAGACGCCCGGTTTCGGGCATGCCCCAGAGTTGCCGATGCGGACACGAACATCGTGATCTGCGCGATCGATCAAAGCACCCTGAACTTCTGCCGTGATGAACTGCGGCAGAATTGGCCCTTCCCCAGGCAGTTCTATGCCGTGATCAGTGAGTATCTCGCCCGGGAACAAGCCGCGGCGGTGATCTATGACATGAGCTTCGACACGCCGGATATCTACCGGGGTGACATCGATTCCCGGGAGAGCGACGCGGATTTTGCCAAAGCGCTGCGAAAGGGCGGGAGCAATATCCTCAGCGCGATCTTCACGACCTATCCCACGCTTTTGGACACCAGCTTCGTCAAACACGCCGATCCGGGTAAGTTCAGGCAGCAAGCGCAACCGTGGAAAGGAGTTCAGGCTCCGGTTCCGGAATACGCTGATGCCTGTACCGCGATCGGCGGGATAAGTTTGCTCAACGAAAAAGACGCCAACGTGCGCAAGGCTCCGCTGTTCTACCCTCTCTATGGCAGGAATTATCCAAACGTGTCTCTGGCAGCCGTCCGGCAAGGCAAATGGGCGGAATATTCCACTGCCGAGATCACGAGGATCATGCAGGGGATCCCCTTGGATAAAGATGGTCAGCTCTACCTGAATTGGTATGGTAAGGGTGGGGTTGACGGCGTCTTCCGCTATATCCCCTTTAGCAACCTGCTCAGTGACGCTGTTTCGGCGAGAGAGGCTACCACCGCAACTGGGAGCAGATACAAGGGTAAATACGTTATCATCTGCGCCACGGCTCCGGGACTCCTCGATCTCAAAGCCAGCTCCTACAGCTGGGGCATAGCCGGAGGTGAGGTCTGGGCGACCTTTTTGAGCAATCTGATCGGTGAGGAATACCTGCGTTTCGTGCCTTGGTATGGCGATCTGCTCCTGATGTTCCTGACCGCTTTCCTGGTGATGGCGATCGTCTCCCGGATGCGAAGCGGAATTTCTCCGATCATGGTTATCTTGTTTATGTTACTGCTTTCGGCAGGGATATTCTGGACCTTCGGCGCTTACAGGTTGTCCTTCAACTTTACGGGTATGATGGGTTCTCTGATCGTTTCCTGGCTGACGGTGCTTTCCCTCAGCTACATCATGGAAGGCAGAACCAAACGGGAACTGAGAATGATCTTTTCCCGCTATCTGCATCCCGATCTGGTTGACAGGATCACAGACGACCCCAGCATTGTGCAGATGGGGGGTGAGGATTTCTCCGCGACGGTGATGTTTAGCGACATCTATGATTTCACGACCGTGGCGGAACCGGAATCACCGGCAAACCTCGTCAAGCACCTTAATGATTATTTTCGCACCTTCACGAACAGCATTCTGGATCACAACGGACTGCTGGATAAATATACCGGCGATGGGCTGATGGCTGTGTTCGGCGTCCCGATCGTAAGGTCTGATCACGCTCTCTGGGCATGTAGGGCAGCCCTGGCGCACAGGGATTATTGCAAACCCTTCCGGGATAAGGATCCCAAGGATTTGACCCTGACCGAATACTTCCATCTGAAGACGCGTCTGGGGATCAATTCCGGGATGCTGGTTGCCGGGAATATCGGCTCGGAACGCAGGATGGACTACACTTCCATCGGCGACACGGTCAATCTGGCGTCACGTCTGGAAAGCGTGAACAAGGTCTTCGGAACTAATATCGTCATCTCCGAATCCACCTGGAAGCAGGTGCAGGACTATATGCTCTGCCGGGAACTCGACTATATCCTGGTCAAGGGCAAGCATACCCCGACCCGCATCTTTGAACTGATCGGGGAGAAGAGCTTTATCAACGAGAACGAGTATTCCTGGCTGGGACTCTATCACGATGCCCTGGAGCTTTACCGGCAAGGGAATTTCGTCGAAGCGCTGGAACTATTCAACGAACTCCAGAATCAGGGGATCAAGGACATGCCGACGCTGACCCTGATCCGGCGATGCCGGGCTCTGATCATCACCCCGCCAAAAACCTGGGATGGCATCTATGCCTTGCAGGAAACTGAACATACAGGAGATTAAATGGGATTTCTGAGTACACTGGGAGCGCAGTACGTCACCTGGGTCAAAGCCTATCCGATACCTATGGCGATGCTGCAATTCGCGATCCTCGGCAGTTTGGGCGAGATCGTTTCCAAATGGATCATCAACCGTAACTTCAAATACCCCTTCACCCTGTTCGCCACGCTCTGGAAGATGCTCGTCTGGGCGATCCTGGCAGTAGGCATCAAATATGCCTTCATCGGCTTCGGTGGCTTCACAGACCGTCTGATCGAGCATGGTTTCCTGCCAAAACTGACAGGTTTGGGCTATGCTTTCACCCTTTCCGCACTGATGAACCTGCAATTCGGCGTGCTCCTGGTGCTGATCCACAGGGTGCTGGATAACATCCCGCTCAAGGTGAAGAACTGGCACAATCTCGACAAAGGGCTGTATTCACTGCTGTGGTTCTGGATCCCGGCGCACACGCTGACCTTCATGCTCCCGCCGGACTTCCGCATCGGTCTAGCGGCGTTATGGTCTGTTTTTCTCGGTTTGATCCTGGGTTTCTTTAACCGGAAGTGAGCTCTCTCCGGAAGAAGGATCCCCCTGCTCCACTGTTGATCCCGCTCCTGTTTTGGTGCGCGGGGATCATTCTCTGTGTCCATCCGGGCGGTCTTGGCGCACCTCTCCTTTTGGGAATGGTCACGGCACTGACGATCGTGGCTGTTTTCCTCAAGGGCAGCCTGCGCACCGGACTGATCCTGATCATCATTCTGCTGGGTGGCTGGCTGCGCCAGGAAATTGGCAAACCCCATCCCTCTCCTTTGGAACGTGTCCTAGGCACCCGGGAGAGCATCACTCAGGAAGCTGATCTTGAGGTGGTGAATCTCATCTCGGAGGATTATCACAGCCATGCCGTCAGACTCATCCGCATCGCGGGACAGCCGGTCAACGAGAAGATACTGCTCATGGCAAACCGATCGCTTCCCGGAGGAAGCCGTTGGCGAGGGGTATTGGAACTGACTCCTCTGAACGATGATCCTGTCCTGGATATCTTTCCGGGTAAATACAAGGCGCGAGCCTATCCAAAGTCGCTGCTGACCCCGCTTCCAGGAGGCGCAAGAGGACTCAGCATCGCAAGACTGCGCTATTGGCTCCTGAAGCAATTGGACACCAATCTGGGGGAGAATTCCGGCTTCGCCAAAGCACTGCTGCTCTCCGATGTCGTCTCACAGAACGAGCACCGGGCGGAGCTTACCCGTGGCGGTATGATCCATCTGATCGTAGTCAGCGGATTGCATGTCTGGTTCATCTACGCAATCTGTGTGACCCTGTTCTACCTGTTTTTGCCCAGGAAGATCTCAGAAATACTCTTTTTGGTGCTGATCCTCGTGTTTTCGGCCCTGAATAATTGGTCACCGCCAATCCTGCGCGCCACGCTCATGATCGGGCTGCTGATCATCTCCCGCTGGTTCGACAGACCAGTTTCCAATGCTCAGATACTTTCGCTCAGTCTGCTGATCATCACCGTCATTGATCCGAATCAGCTCTTCTCCGTAAGTTTGCAGCTTTCCTATGCCTCGATCATCGTGATCATGTTCGGAATCCCGAAATATCGTCTCTGGAGAGTGAACCACGATCCGAACCGGATCCAGCGTCTGATGAAGAGCCAGACAGACTATCTGATCATCTCGGCACTGATAGGCCTGGCGCTGCTGCCGATCACACATCATTACTTTGGAACGGGAGGATTCAACGGGATCGTCGGCAACCTCGTCGGCGTTCCCCTATCAGGGGTCATCCTTCCCCTGGCTTTCGTGTTAATGCTCGTCCCGCAGAGATTCATACTCCTGCCGCCGCTGAAGCTGGCGTACGACTTCCTGGTCAGCTTTTTCATGTCCTGGACGAAGTTTGCCGCGAGCTTACCCTTTTTCAGCGAAGGGGTATATTGGAACACCTGGCGCAGTCTGGCAGTGACAGTTGCCATCATACTCGTGATGCTGATCATCCGGGGGCGCTGGAAGCTTCTCCGCTACAGCTTTCTGCCTGCTCTGCTCCTGATCGTGGGCTTGCTGTTCATTCCGGGTATGCTGAACAGGAGTAAAGAGAATCTCTATATCTTCAACAGCGGGGTTTCTGACGCGGCTTTTCTCAGGCTCAGGGGCGGGATGAATCTGATGATCGACACGGGCCAGGTCTATGGAACATACGCCGAAACCGAGGCGATCCCGGAAGATCAGATCCTCGAACAGAACTGGCTAAAACGGAACTTGCTCCAGTGGTTTTCCAAAGAGGGAATCAGCGACATTGACTGGCTGGTGCTCACGCATATGCATACAGACCATGTCGGAGGCTTGCCTTCGCTGCTCAAGGCAGTAAGAGTCCGGAACATCATCCTCAGTGATGAGAGCCTCGGGAGTTCCACCTGGCAATATATGATCCGGAAGGGATATCTGGGTAAAACCAAGATCTATGCCCTGCGTGATACCCTGACCTTGGATCTGGGTTCCGCCAGAGTCAAATTCCTCCATCCGGATAAAGACTATTATTCCGATAAAGAAAACAACCGTTCCATCGTTCTCCGCCTGGATCATGGCAAGAAACGCTATCTCTTCACCGGCGACATCGAATCGACCGCCGAAGAATATCTGCTGGAGAAGTATCCCCAGGAACTAAAGGCGGACTTCCTCAAGGTGGCGCACCACGGAAGCGCCAGCTCCTCCTCTCCTGAGTTCATCGAAGCTGTAAGTCCGGCAGAGGCTGTTATAACCGCATCCCGCAGAAATCGCTATCACTTCCCCAGTCAGCAAGTCCTGCGTCGCTTACGTCACGCCGGAGTCAAGGTCCTGAAAACTTCTGACGGTACGGTTGTGATTCCCCTCTAGATCTCCCTTCCGGAGAAGGTATCCAAACCCTACCCCGGATGAACGTCCGGCGCATCCCGTACGGTGATCATACGGGGAGCGTACGGGAGGCATACGGGAGGCGTACAAAACCGGAAACAGGAGCTAAGGATAGGACGGTAAGAACTGAATTTATCAGTTAAAGGGGAAAATCAACACAAGTATCACAGGCGGGAAGCCGATTCTGCTTGACACAAAAGCAAGATTTTCTGTGCTGTCTAAGAAACTGATATCCTGAGGATTAAAACCTGATGAGAGAAAAGCAAAAAACGAGTTCCGGCAAGGAACCTGAATATACCCTGTCTCCGATCCCGGAAGGCAAGAAATTCCGTAAGCATAAACCCTTTGTTCAGGACTGGGTCGAGGCGATCCTCTTCGCCTTCGTCGTGGCTATGATCATCCGTAACTTCACGTTCCAGAACTTTGTGATCCCGACCTCATCCATGGAGAAGACTCTCTTGGTGGGCGATTATCTGGTTGCGAACAAGCTCAAGTATTATTTCACCGAACCCAAACGGGAAGATATTGTCACCTTCCGCTATCCCAAGATCGAGGAAGGAACTCCCGAGCATCCGAATTCCAAGGACAATTTCGTCAAGATCTTTGATCCTATCTATCTGAATAAATCCACTGCGTTCGCAAAATTCCCCATGACTTTCATGCATATTACCTATTATGCCCGCAAGAACATCGTGAAGAGGGTCATCGGTATGCCGGGGGACACTATCTCGGTCAAGGACAAGATCGTGTATATCAACGGCAAGGAATTCACACGGGGTTACGAGTGCTATGATATTGCCAATCCCCTGCCCCCATCATCGCCGCAATCGATTGAGGAGCAGCATCTACCGCCGAACTTTATCGACTGGGTGGCACAGAATCCCTGGTACAATCCCTATCGCGTTGAACCGCAGTGTGATACTCTCAGGCTGGAAAGCTTTAACCGGGATTGGTTCGGTCCGATCGTGGTGCCCAAGGGCAAGTATTTCGTCATGGGTGACAATCGCGACGTCAGCGAAGACAGCCGCTATTGGGGATTCTTGGAACGCAGCGATATCACCGGAACGCCCTCATGGATATTCTGGTCGAAGGGGATTGAGTACAACAAACTCTACGACACGCCCCATATCAGATGGAACAGGATTTTCCGCAAAGCCCGTTAGGAGTTTACTTTCACATTCCTTTTTGCCTGAGTAAGTGCCACTATTGCAGTTTCTATTCGGTGCCATTCACACAGGAAAAGCTAAAGCTGTATCTGGAACTGCTTACAGGTGAGATCGACAACTATCTGGAAGCATATCCCTGGCTGAAAGACGCGGACACTCTGTATTTCGGTGGAGGAACGCCGTCGTTACTCAAGGGCGGGCAATTGAAGTCCCTGATCGAAAGATTCAGCCACGCTCCTGAGGCGGAGATAAGCCTCGAAGTCAACCCTCTGCAGATCACCGGGTCTTTTATGTCAGACCTGAAAGATACCGGTGTAAACAGGCTGTCTCTGGGTTTGCAATCTCTGAATGATGCCGAGCTGATCTGGCTGGAGCGGCGGCATAAAGCCTCGCAGATCCCGGATAAGATCAGGTTGCTTAGGGATCACGGGTTTGAGAACTTCTCTCTCGATCTCATCTATGGCCTTCCGAACGCAACACTCCAAGGTCTTGATGACAATCTATCGCGGTATATTGAGCTGAAGCCGAAACATATTTCCACCTATCTGCTGACTCTGGATGATCAGGAAATGATTGGGGATGATGAGCGGGATGAGCTCCACGCACGGATGTACGAGCTGATCCGCGATAGGCTTTGCTCCGCTGGATACGGGCAGTATGAGATTTCGAATTTTGCCCTGCCGGGCTATGAATCACGGCACAATCTGCATTACTGGCGGAGTGACGATTATCTCGGTCTGGGTGCTTCCGCGTCCGGCTTTATCAGAGGACAGCGCTATCAGAATCCTGCCGATATGGAGGGTTATGAAAGTCAGGTCAGGGGGAAGACGCTCATACCCGATCCTGAGCCTGAGACAAGGCTCCCGGATGACTTTCTGATGATGGGCCTGAGATTGCTGAGAGGCGTCAGTTTGGCAGAGTATCGCGCCAGATTCGGGAAAGATCTGATCCGGGAAAAGAGCCGGGAGATCAACAAACTGACAGACATGGGATTAGTGCAGGTTGATAATGAATACATAAGCCTTTCACGCAAGGCGCTGTTCATCTCGAACGCAGTGATAGGGGAGTTGATCAGTTAATGGATATTCACCAGTTACGAATTTCTCTGGCAGAAACCCTCGAGAGAACGAAATTCGCCGGGAAGGCATATTTCGTCGGCGGGGCGGTGCGTGATCTTCTCATTCACAGGCAGACACCGGAGTACGATATCACTGTCGAATTACCGGAAGGCGGGATCAAGCTGGCACAGTTTTTGCACAAAGAACTGCCTGCTTCGAACCTGCTAGTTTATCCGAAGTTCGGAACAGCGTCACTCGTCTGGCAGGGAACACGGCTGGATTTCGTCATGACCCGGAGCGAAGTTTATCGCCCCGGAAACAGGAATCCCAAGGTTCAGTTCGCCTCGTTGCCGGATGACGTAATGCGGCGGGATTTTGGCATCAACGCTCTGCTGCTCAGCGTGAGCGGAGGCAATCTGCTCGACCTCAGCAGGAGGGGATTGAAAGACCTCCATGAAGGTGTGATCAGAACTCTGGGAGAACCTGGAAAGGTCTTTGCCGAAGATCCGGTGCGTATGCTCAGAGCGATACGTTTTTCTGCGTCCTTGGGCTTTGTGATCGATCCGGAAACTTGGCAGGGGCTGCTGGATAGCGCTTGTCTGATCAACACTCTGAGCCAAACGCAGATAACTGCCGAATTTGCTCGTATCATGGTCAGCAGTCCCAGCCCGCATCTGGGAAATCGCAATGAAGCTGAAGGCGAGGCTGTGACCAGGGGATTCGGGCTTTTACTGGAGAGCGGGATCATGGATTGCATCGTTCCGGAACAGCAAAAAAAGCTGGAGATCCTCTCAGAAAAGAGATTTAGCTTGACACCACAAGAACTGCTTGACTATTTTGGTCATTTGGACAACTCCCGTATGGGTAAAATGATGAAAATTGCCAAGGAGTATTGGTTTGACCATCCTGATATCAGTAAAGAGTCAATTCTCAGCTACTTGAAGGAGCAGGATCAGTGAAGAAACTGCTTTTGCCTCTGATCCTGGTGCTGACCTGGCAACTCTGGGGGGATATCCTGATCCCCATGGATGCCAGCCAGACTAATCACCTCAAGGCTTACGGAGTCGCCTTTGCCGCGCTAAAGGAGCAATACACCGTGAGGTGGTTGCTGAATTACCGGGGGGGGAGTTTCCTGACCCCTGAGGCGGAACTGGTCGCCTCACAGTGCAACATCCGGGGGGTGCGTTACGAAACCATCTCGTCTTCCCAGGTTGCCGCTATTCTGACTGAGATACAGGAGTCGAACATGGAATCCGTGGTTCTGGAAAAAGAACCGAAGATCGCTGTGTATATCCCACCCAATACCCTTCCCTGGGATGATGCCGTGACTCTGGCTCTGGAATACGCTGAGATCGACTATGACCGTCTTTGGGACGAAGAAGTTCTTTCCGGCAAGCTCAACGACTATGACTGGCTGCACCTGCATCATGAGGATTTTACGGGGCAGTACGGAAAGTTCTATGGGTCATATAGGAACATGCCGTGGTATCAGAATGACGTGCGGGTCAATGAAGAAATGGCTTCCCGGCTGGGCTATGGCAAGGTCTGGGAACTCAAGCACGCTGTGGCGGAAAAGATCCGCAATTTCGTTGAGAGCGGAGGATTCCTCTTTGCCATGTGCGGGGCTACAGATACGATAGATATCGCTCTAGCGGCACATGATCTCGACATTGTGGACAGCGCCATCGACGGCGACGGCATCGACCCCATGTATCCCTCCAAGCTCGATTATGAGAGGACTTTCGCCTTTACGAACTTCAGTGTCAAACCCAATCCCTACGAGTACGAGTTCTCCGATATCGATGCCAGTGACTATTCCAGATTGCGTGGCGCAGATGCGGACTACTTCCAGATCTTCGATTTCTCGGCGAAGTATGATCCCGTGCCCACAATGCTGACCCAGTGCCACGTAAACGCCATCGACGGTTTTCTGGGGCAGACGACCTCTTTCTTCAAGGATAAGATCAAGAAGAACGTGATCATCCTGGCGGAAGTACCGGGAGCAAATGAAGTTAAATATCTGCACGGAAACCTCGGTAAGGGCACTTTTACGTTTTATGGAGGACACGATCCGGAAGACTATCAGCACAAGATAGGGGATCCGGAAACGATCCTCGACCTACACAAGAATTCCCCCGGCTACCGCCTGATCCTGAACAACATACTTTTCCCCGCGGCTGAGAAGAAACAGCTGAAAACATAGGAGCTGATGTGACGAAGTTCTATCCCAATATCCGCAATACCCAGCTTAAAGTGGGAGTGCTTACCCTTGTCATCCTGATCGCCCTGACTGGCGGTTATCTCTGGCTTACGGGCAGGATGAACCTGCGCTCCCAGCAGGACCTGAAAGTCAGTTTCAACGACGTCATGGGGCTGGAGATCGGCGACAAGATTATGTACCGCGGGATGGAGATCGGGCGAGTCAAATCCCTGGAACTCAAGGGCAGAGAGATCCTTGTCTCCGGAAGCATCAGCCGTTCGATCAAAGTACCGGAGGGAAGTACATTCTACGTGAGCGACAGCAGTCTCATGGGTGGCAAGGCTCTGAACATCTCTCCCGGGGATGGAACTGAGTTTATCGATCTGACCAGGGTCCAGAGGGGAGAATCCCCGGCGGGAATCATGACGATCGTGACCAAAGCGTCTCACGCGGCGGACGAGCTGATGCTCCTTATCGCGGACGTGCGTCAGGACAACGGTATCCTCAGGCGTTCCGAGAACCTTTTGGATGACGCGGGTAAAGCAGTGCGTAATGTCGATGGTATTGCCGGTGACCTCAAGGGAGAACTGAGCCATACGATCACCAGAGTGGATGATCTGACTGCGCGTCTGAACGGAGTGGTGCAAAGCAACTCCGCCAATATCGGGACGATCCTCAGCGACGCTCCCAGGGCAATAGCCGGAGTGAACCAGACCCTGGACAGTCTGCAAGTTCTTTCAGGGAAGTTGCACACCACCATGAACACGCTCAATTCCGGCAAAGGCAGCGCCGGAAAACTGCTCTCCGATGACGAGCTTTACACCAAACTCCTTACCTCGGTAAATAATCTTGATGCTCTGATCCAAGACGTCAAGCAGCATCCCAAGAAGTACGTTAAATTCAGCCTGTTTTGAGGATATATGAAGCATAACCGCCTCTTCCTGTTAGCTTTGCTGTTGCTGATCTGCGGCAGCGCCTTCGCCTACAGCTTCGGTCAGAACAAGGTCAACTACCGGCAGACCGACTGGGCATACATCGAGACCATGCACTTTGATATCTATTATCCCGCCGATCAGCCTGAATTCGGCAAACTCGTTGCTCTGATGGCAGAGGAACGTTACTATTACATCAAGGACAACCTGAAGTACCCCGTCACTTCCCGGATACCGGTGATCTTCTATCCTACCCAGAGCGAGTTTCAAACTACCAATATCATCTATCCTCTGCTTTCGGAAGGCGTGGGCGGTTTCACCGAAAGCCTGAAGAACCGCGTCGTGATCCCCTTCGACGGCGATTACAGGAATCTCGAGGAACTGATGACGCATGAACTCACCCATGCCTACACCAACGGTCTGGATAACAGAATGACCAATGGCCTGAGTTCCCTGCGTCCCACAGGTTTCCCCTTCTGGTTTTCCGAAGGGTTGCCGGAATATCTCTCCATCGGTGGGGAAGACGCTTATAACAACATGTTTATCCTGGATATGGTCCTGAATGACAACATGGGCGATCTGGACTATGTGGACGGTTATCTTGCCTATCGTCTGGGTGAGTCCTTCCTCACCTATATTAGTAAGATCTACGGCAGGAGCAAGGTTGGCGAGTTTTTCTACGCGGTTCGTTCCGTCAGCGAGATCGATGCCGCCTCCAAGAAAGTCTTTGGTATCGAATTCAAAGACCTCCAGTCCCGCTGGCGTTTCCAGCTGAAACGTGACTACTACGACACCATCTCGACCCATTCCATCCCCTCGGAGCAATACGAGAAACGCACCATGAGTGAGAAGGATGGTTCTTACTTCAACATCAATCCCAGATTCAGTCCCGATGGGAGCAGATACGTCTATTTCTCCGATCAGGGTGCCAGATTCAGCGTCTGGATCGCCGGCACGCATGGTTTGAATCCTCCCAAGAAGGTTGTGCAGGGCGAAGCGACAGCATCTTATGAGGAGTTCCACTACTTTCGTTCCAGTCTCTCCTGGTTCCCGGACGGCAAGAGGATCTGCTTTGCCTCCAAGACAGCCGAAGGTGACGTTGTCTATATCTATGACGTGGACGCGGAAAAGCAGGTCAGCGCGATCAAACTCCCCGGGCTCTCGACCGTTTATGAGCTGGATGTCTCCCCGGACGGCAGCAAGATCGTCGTGGCAGGGCAGATCGAGATGCAGAGCGACCTATTTCTGTATGACCTCGAATCAGGTTTCCTGACCCGATTGACCAATGACATGTTTGATGACAAACAACCCCGCTTCTCTCCCGATGGTAAGAAGATCGCCTATGCCTCGCAGCGGGAAGCCACCCCTGCCCAAAGCGGTTTCTTCGATGGACTTTCTACCGTGATCATGGTCATGGACGCCGACGGCGGGAACGTCCGGCAGTATTCCTCGGAAGCAACAGCCTGCAGCAAACCTGTTTGGGATGGCAGCGGAACCAAGCTGATCTATCTGGCTGAACGAGAAGGGATCAGCAACCTCGTGGCTCTGGATCTTGAAGCAAGTGCCAGGGCACCACTATCCAATACCCTTTCCGGTGTTTACAGCGCCGATATCTCCGCGTCTGGTGAATATCTGATCCTCTCGATCTATTTCAATAATGCCTGGAATATATACTTTGACAACGACCCTCTAAAGGATCTGAGCTATGAACCTTGCACTGAGCCCCAGCCGGCTGAGCCTGATAACTCCTTCTTCACCTCGCTTCCGATCGCCAGGCTGGACTATTTCGGCAAACGGGCGCACGTCAAGATCCCCAGATCCAAGATCCCCAGGCAGCATGATCCCCGTCGTCCTTTCTTCGGTGAATTGCAATACAGCCCCGAGGATTCTCTCCAATCCGTGATCGACTATCATTGGGATGCCAAGCCCGATAGCATCGGGATCAAGCCTGTTTCGAGGAAATACAACCCCAAGTTCCATCTGGACAGCTTCTGGGGTGGCATGGCATATTCCTCCGGTGTCGGCGCGATCGGCTACGTCCAGCTGGAGATGTCCGATCTCATGGGCAATCATGGCATCGGGATCGATCTCGGTATTTCCGGCAAGATCCAGGATTCCAATTTGCTCCTGACTTACCTCTATCTGAAGCAGCGAATGGACTACGGGATCGGTATCTACAATATCTTTGACGAAGCGTATTATCGTGAACAAAGCCCCAATCCTGAAGATGACTACTTCCGGGTGAGACAGCGCCAGACAGGATTATACACACTCCTGCGCTATCCTCTGAACCGCTTTCTGCGGGTGGAATTTGACCAGCGCATTTATCAGGGTGAATACCACATTGATTCCTGGGATTGGAACGCTGCTTACACCGAAGGCAGCTGGGTAAACGACAATTACCCCCTGGGATCGCACTACTCGCCCATCAGCGGATGGGTTTATACCCCCGGATTCTCCATCATCCATGACAACGCACTCTATGGTTCGACCGGTCCGCTGGTCGGCTGGCGTGGGATGTACACTGTCCGTAAGAGCTTCGCTTCGCACGGGATGGACTATTTCACGAACTACTTTGACTTGCGCAGCTACAATCTCTTTGCCAAGCGATACGCCTTTGCCAACCGTCTGATCGGTGGGATCAGCACCGGAGGAAGCCCTCAGCGCTTCGATCTGGGCGGTTACTACGGCATTCGTGCTTACGACGGCGATCTCAGCGGCGAGAAGAAGCTGGTGCTGAGTTCCGAACTGCGGTTCCCCTTCTTTGACTACCTCAAGATGGCTTTCCCCGTACCCCTGGCGTTCAGCAACATCCGTGGCGCCGTATTTGCCGAAGCCGGAAGTGCCTGGGACAAGGAAAGGGATTTTCACGGAATGCACGACGGCAAGCTGCAGGATATCCATCTTGGGTATGGCTTCGGTCCACGCCTTAATCTTGGCTATGTCGTTCTCAAGATAGACGTTGCCTGGCTGACCAATTTCTCCAAAAGTTCAAAACCCAGCTACTACCTGAGTTTAACAGAAGATTTTTAGCAAAAAATACAGATCAAGGAGTCAACATGAAAATTGACGTTATAAGGAAGCTTCCTGAACATCTGGATACCGTGCTGATCATGCATCAGAACGGTGGCAGTCTCGAAGATATGGAATTACTCCCCGCTGAATTGATCAGTTCGGTGAGTTCCTTCATCAAATCCGATGACACCGCCTTTAAATATGGCAAGATCAAGAACTTCCACCATGTTTGTGCCAAACATACCACCAAGGTGATCCTCTGTGGAGCCGGTGAGGTTGAATCGCTCACCGTGGACAAAATGCGCACGCTATTTGCCAATTCCCTGCGCACGGCTCTGAAGCTGAAAGCCAAATCTGTTTATCTCTTTCTTGGTTTCACGATCCCCATTTCTGATGTGGCATTCGGGCACGCTCTGGCTGAAGCGGCGCTTCTCACCGGCTATGTCTTCGACAAATACCTCAGCGAAGACTCATTCAGCCCGATCGAAACGATCCACTTCGTGCTCAATACAAAAAACACCAGACACATCAACAAAGGTATCCTCGAAGGCAGGATCTACGCGGAATCGACGATAGTCGCCCGTGATCTGGTCAATGAACCCGCGAATGTGATCTACCCTGAATCCCTGGCTGACGCAGCTAAAAAAGCCGCTTTGCAATATGGATTCTCTATCGACATCCATTCCGTGGACAAGCTTCGCCGCATCAAGATGGACGCCTTCCTGGCAGTCGCGAGAGGCTCGAAGCACGAACCCAAGCTGATCATCATGCGCTACCATGGCAACACCGATCACAACAGCGAAACCATCGGTCTGATCGGCAAGGGACTCACCTATGATAGCGGCGGATACTGCATCAAAACACCGCAGGGCATGGTCAACATGAAGAGTGATATGGGTGGCGCGGCTGCGGTGATCGGAACCATGGCTGCCGTGGCTTCGCTCAAACTCCGGGTCAATGTCGTGGCAGTGGTCGCCGCCTGTGAGAACATGATCTCCGGCGATGCCTACCGTCCCGGGGACATCGTCCGCACTATGAACGGAAAGACCATCGAAGTTATTAACACGGATGCGGAAGGCAGGCTCACCCTCGTCGATGCCATCCACTATGCCATAGACCGCGAGAACGTTGATCGCGTCGTGGATATCGCTACCCTGACAGGTGCTGCCGTCGCTGCTTTGGGAAACCAATTCTCAGCCGTTCTGACCAATGATGAAGCCTGGCTGGCACAGCTCAAGGCTGCCGCGGAATTCACCGGCGAGAACATCTGGCAGATGCCCGCGCATGACGATTATAAAGATATGCTCAAGAGTGAGATCGCCGACCTCAAGAACGTCGGTGGACCTCTTGCCGGTTGCATCACCGCCGGGCTATTCATTCGCGAGTTTGTCGGCGATAAACCCTGGATCCATATCGACATTGCCGGTACAGCCGGAAAAGACAAGGAAACCGGGATCTACAGCTATGGAGCGACCGGTGTAGGAGTGCGACTCCTGACCTCTCTCCTCAAAAATATGGAATAATTACTCCGCAAGGGGAAGATCGCTCTTTTCTGTGAATATTGCTATTCTCCCCTTGCTCTCCTTTAGGGATCCGGTACGGTCGCCCAAGGCCGGTTGTATGCTGCTGCTATGCTTTCCCTATTTTGTACGGGTATCGTACGGGAGGCATACGGTGGGCGTACGGTAAGCGTACCGGGTAGCAGAAGGCAATTAAACCCTGAGGGAGTCAATTTGGACTCAAACTCTATGAACAAAAAAAGGATAAAGAAAATGTTCACGAGACCCAATAGTCAAGATCGCCGGAGAAGATCAGGAAAGATGTTGTCACGCGCTTACCTCAGCTTGCTGATCCTGGTCCTGCTGACCCTTATAGCCGGATGTGGCAAAACCGCAAAAACCAGGCCTCTGATCCTGACCTCCATTCACCCCTATGAACTCCTGCTGAAGGACATGGTGGGCGACGACATCGACGTCATGAGCATTATCCCCGCGAACGCCTCGCCGCATACCTGGTCACCCAATCCCGCCGATCTGCGGGCGGTGGAGGATGCTGATCTGATCCTGATCAACGGTCTGGGGCTGGAAAACGTCCTGGAGAAGACCTTCAAACGCTATCCCGAGAAGATCATAACTGTGGCTGATCTGGTCGCGGATCAGATCATCAAAGAACACGTCCCGGAGGCGGGGCACGCGCACGAAGAGCAGGGACATGAGCTTGAAGAGGAACATGAGCACGAGCACCATCATGGTGATGATCCGCATCTCTGGACCTCTCCTAAAGTACTGGCTCGGGTTGTGACAGCCCTCAATCCCTTGTTGCAAAAAAAGTTTCCTGCTTACAAGGATTCCCTGAATGCCAGATCCGGAAGACTCGTCGCGGATCTGAATGCCCTCGATGCCGCCATCACAAAGGAATGTCTTGAGGTTCCCAATAAGGCGGTCATTACCTATCACAACAGCTTTGGCTACTTCTTCCGGGACTACGGGATCGCAAATCCCGCCTCAGTTCAGTCGTCCCCGGGGAAAGAGCCGACCCCGCGGGAACTCAACAAGATCGGCAGCGTGATCACAGAGCACTCGATCAAAGCCATCTATATCGAGCCGCAGATGAGCCGCAAATCCGCTGAGATCCTCGCGCGGGAATTCAACCTGCAGATCCTGACGCTCGATCCGCTGGGAACGACACCCGGAACAGGATCCACGCTCGAGCTTATCCGCACCAACTGGAACGCCATGAAACAAGGAATGTTACTCGAGAAATGATCGAAATACACGATCTGAACTACACTATCAACGGTAAAGAGATCCTGCAGAATATCGAGCTGAAGATCGCTGACGGTGAGTTCGTCGCCATCATCGGACCGAACGGTGCCGGTAAATCGACCCTGATCAAGCTGCTCCTGGGCTTGCTGGACGTTCAAAGCGGGAGCATCAGCATCGACGGAACTGACCACCTTGCCTGGCTAAAGGATAATTCTATCGGTTATCTGCCCCAAAGGGAAGAATTTGACCGCCAGTTCCCCGCGACGGCTCTGGAGATCACTCTCCTCGGGCTGATCGGTGATCTTGGCTTGTTCCATCGGGTCAAGGCTATCCATCGCAAACAGGCTCTTGCCGCGCTGGAAGAGACCGGTATCGGACATCTGGCGAACAAACTGATCGGCAGACTATCCGGAGGCGAATTTCAGCGGGTACTTCTGGCGAGAGCGCTGGTCACGCGGTCGAAATACCTCATTCTGGATGAACCTGAAGCGGGGATCGACCGGGTCGGCGTCGAAGGATTTTTCTCTCTGCTCAAGAAGCTGAATAACGCTGGACGCACGATCATTACGATCTCCCACGATCTGCATACTCTCACGGAATATTGCAGCTTCCTGGTTTGCCTGAATCGGCAGTTGCATTGCCACACAGCGACGGAACTGCTTTCCTCCGAGGTCATTCATAAAACTTTCGGCGACAACGTCCGCCTGATCGAAAAGGGGTACTAAAGATGCTAAGCTATGGATTCATGCTTACTGCTCTGCTCGGAGCCTTGCTTTCCGGGATCAGCCTGGCGATCTTTTCCCCCTATGTGACCCTGCGGCGCATCTCCTATATGGGTGAAGCGCTCTCGCACATCGCCTTCGCCGGGATCGCGCTGGCGCTGCTGACCGGGATGTCTCTGAGCCTCACGAGCCTGATCTTCGTGATAGGCGTTAGCCTGACGATCGGCTACTTCTCTCAGAAACGGCAACTGGATGAGTCCAACACGATAACGATCTTCCTCTCTGTGTCCATGGCTCTGGGTATCGTGCTGATCTCCCTGAAGAAGGGTTTCACCTTCGATCTGGCGAGCTATCTCTTCGGCAACGTGCTGCTTATCGACAGCGCGGATATCATCCAACTCAGCGTACTGGTGTTGCTGAATCTGCTGTTTGTGCTGTTCTTTTTCAAAGAACTCTTCTATCTCACCTACAATATCGACGTTGCCAAAGTCTATCGGGTGCGGGTCACGCTCACCAACCGCATTTTCCTGATCCTGCTGGCTGCGAGTATCGTGATCAGCCTGAAGACAGCCGGGATCATCCTGGTGAGCGCGCAGCTCATCCTTCCGGCTGTGATCGCCGCCAATATCAGCCATAGGCTCAGGAGCAGGCTCATCCTCTGCGTACTGATCGCCATGTTCTCCGCGCTGGGCGGCTTCGCTCTGTCCTGGTGGATGAATCTGCCGACAGGGGCAACGATCGTTCTCTTTGAGTTTGTTCTCTATCTTCTGAGCTTGGGATTCAGGCGTTGAATCCTATCTCTGAGCCCTCTCACCAACCTATGATAAAGTCCGTAAGGACAAGGAAACGGGGAATAGGCACAGGACTCCTCGTCCTGCTGCTCAGTCTGATCGCAAACTGCCTGATCTGGGACGTGGGGGAAGTCAAGCTGCTGGAGCTGGGAAGTGCCGCGATCCGGATCGTGACCGGGGCTCCGGTGATCCAGGCGGGCGGGGAGGATTCTCAGGGCATTCCGGTTCAGATCTACCGGGAACACGGTACCGTTTACAACCCACTCTTCATCGCTCGTGATGCCCAATCCGCTGCCGGGTCATCCGCTCCGGAGGCAGGTAAGGATTTTATCAGCTACTCAGATTGGCTCTATAGCCATGCTACGGAGAACGATTCCCTGCTATTGGTGAGTTACCGCTTCGATTATCCGGAGCTGGGGATGCGTGATCCCTGGACTTCCGCGCTGGCTCAGGCGGTGATCATGAACGTGTTCCATCTGCGTTATGAGGCTTCGGGGGACAGTCTCTGGCAGATCAGATCGCGCAAGGCTTTGAAGAGCCTGGATCCCGCTTCGGGAACAGGACTGGCATCACGCGGCGGAGATGGCGTCTGGTTCTGGGAATATCCCTCCAAAGACAGCATCAGGGTACTCAATGGGATGATGGGGATCTTGCTGGAGCTCGACCGGTATGGCAGGGCGACCGGCAATGAGCTGGCGAAGTCGTTATTCAAAGATGGTTTTGCCGCGCTGAGGCGGGAGCTTCCGGCGTTTGACCGGCATGGCTATAGTCTCTACGATTCCAGAGGTGTTCTGGCAGGGAGGATGTATCATCAAAAGCATATTTCCCAGCTTAAAGCACTGAATTCAATAAACCCTGATCCTGTCCTTGCCCGTTATGCGAAGAGGTGGCAAGTTCACGATCATCTGCCCTTGCCCTGGCAACTCATCCTCAATCCCCGTCCCAAGCGAGTTCTGGCTTTTGGGTTCACCTGGCTCATCCTGATCCTCTTGGGTTTTCTGGTTCTGAACTTACTGAGAAGAAGGTTTCGCCAAAACTAAGCGAGGGCTTCCCTATAGCTCCGCATGAAATTCTCGACCCGTTGTCTATCCGGAGGATTCATCCAATGACCATTCTGCTTAAAATATGAACCTACGATGAAAGCATCGGCAAAGGGTAGATAGCTGCCAATGTTCTCCGCCGTCAAACCGCTGCCGATCAGCACCGGCAGATCTGAATTCTCCCTCGTTTCGACCAGATCACTGATCTGGGCTTCCTTACCCGTGGCACTGCCGGTCACGATCAATCCGTCCGAGAGGAAGAACTCAGCCGCGGAAGCCGTTCCGCCGATGCTGATATCCGCGGTCAGGCTGTGCGCGGAGTGTTTCTTCTTGATGTCGGTGAAGACGGCGATCTGTTCCGCTCCGATCTGCCTGCGGTAGCGCAGGAGTTCCCCGGCGTCGCTGTCCATATAGCCCTCATCGGCAAGATGCCCGAAGACGAAACCTTCAGCCCGGATGAAATCCAATCCCGCTGCCAGAGCCACTGCCAGCGCAGCTTTATTGGCTCCCGCTAGTATCTGGATGCCCAGGTTGAAATCGTATTCTTCCCTGAGTTTGCAGGCGACAGCCGTCATCGAGGCAATGATCTCAGCTCCGGCATTGCGGTTCAGATAGGGAACGTCGTGCATGTTCTCTATCGCCAGTGCAGTTATACCCAGATCATGATAGAGCCTTGCTTCCGCCAAAGCTTGTTCAATGATGCGGGGAAGGTTGAGATGGTTCCTGGGAGTTCCCGGCAGGGCTTGCAGATGGATCATGGCGATAATGGGCTTCTCTGAGAAAAAGGTTTTTATTTCCATAATGTTCCTCACATGACGCTTAGCATCGGACACTTGGTGATTCGTCCCCAAATAAAAAACCGTGGGGAACGCCGGGCGGCGTCCCCACGACTCGGAGGGCATTCTATGTAGGGTCTGTAGGCTGCTAATAAGTTAAGCAGATTCAGTCCCCAGGCAAATAGAAAATGAGTTTTTATGAATTTGGCTGATGTGGATTTATTTCTATCGTGATATGAGTACATCTATCAACGAGATAGAAGTATTGCCCTAAGGCGTTCCAATTCTTCGGGAGAGTCATACTGCAGGGTGATCTTGCCTTTGCCCTGGTTGTCGCGGATGGTTGCTTTGATCTGCAGGGTTCCACGGATCTCATGCTCCAGGCTGCGTATCAGGCTGGATTTCGGCTCAGGTTTATGCGTGGGCAGGTTCTGCTGCTCGACCCAGGTCTTGGCTTTCTCTTCAGCCTGTCTCACTGTGAGGTTGTATTTCAGGACGAACTCCGCGAAGCCGGATTGGTGTTCCGGCTCGAGGCTGAGCACTGCTCTCGCCTGTCCCGGAGACATCCTGCCCAGAGAAACTTGGTCCTGCACTTCCCGGGGAAGATTGAGCAGACGGATGCTGTTCGTGATCGTGGTGCGTTCCTTGCTCATGATCCGCGCGATATCCTTGTGAGTGAGCTCGAAGTCCTCAGCCAGAACCTTGTATGCCAGAGCTTCTTCCATGGGATTGAGGTCTTCGCGCTGGACGTTCTCGATGATCGCCAGCTGAAGCTGCTCCTTCTTGGAGACGGAACGGATGACCACGGGAACCAGATCCAGCCCGGCAAGTTTAGCAGCCTGCAAACGGCGTTCCCCCGCGATCAGCTCGTATTCGGAATCAGCGGATTTGGTCACGATCAGGGGTTGAATGATCCCGTTTTCTTTGATCGACTCCGCCAGTTCGGTCAGTTTTTCCGGATCGAAGGTCTTGCGGGGTTGATATTTATTCGGTTTGATCTGCTCTATGGGCAGAGTGCTGAGTCCGGCATGGGGCTTGGCGGGAAGGTCGTTATCCGGGATCAAGGCTCCCAGTCCGCGTCCGAGGCGGTCGTTCATCATGTCCTCACTTTGCGCAGCGGTCGATTAGTTCCGTTGCCAGGTTTAGATATCCCATGGCTCCCGGAGAGCGGATATCATAAAGAAATATAGGTTTACCAAAGCTGGGCGCTTCGGTCAGCTTGATATTACGCGGGATGATCGTGCGGAAGACCTTTTCCTTGAAGTAACGATGCACTTCCTTGGCTACCTGCAGACTGAGGTTGACCCGTTTGTCAAACATGGTGAGCAGGACTCCGACGATATTCAGAGAGGGATTCAGGTTCTTCTGGATCAGACGGATGGTGGTGAGTAGCTGGCTTACTCCTTCCAACGCATAGTATTCGCACTGGATGGGAACAAGCACGTCGGTACTGGCGGTCATGGCGTTCACGGTCAAGAGTCCCAGCGAGGGCGGGCAATCGATCAGGATATAATCATAGTCTCCCAGAATGGGCTGGATCGCTTCTTTGAGCTTATGTTCCCGGGCAAATTCATGCACGAGCTCGATCTCGGCGCCGCTGAGGTCAATATTCCCCGGCACGCAGAAGAGATTCGTGGTGTCAGTCGGAAGCACTGTATCCCGGATCGGGACGTTGCGGATCAGGGCGTCATAGACCTGATACTCGACCTTTTCCTTGTCCAGTCCCACTCCGCTGGTAGCGTTTCCCTGCGGATCGAGATCGATCAGGAGGGTTTTCTTCTCCAGCACAGCCAGCGCCGCGGCGAGATTCACCGCGGTAGTGGTCTTGCCGACCCCGCCTTTCTGATTCACAATAGTAATGACTCTAGCCATTTAAATCCTTATGGTACCTTATCTTTCTAACCTTTGAGTTCCGTTCTCGGCACGCAGATGATCCGCCGTGTCCCCAGGATATCGTCCTTGCGTTCCAGAAGGGTCACCGTCTTGAATCCACTCAGATCCTCGAGATTCTGCGCCTTGTAAAAGATGACTCTGCCCTGGGGTTTGAGCAGTTTACGCAAGGGATAGACATAGCGTTCTTCCATCGCGACCGCCCGGCAGAGGATCAGATCGTAGCTAGGACGCCGGGCAAGCGCCGCGTAGTCCTCCAGCCGGCTACAGATCACGTCCGTATGGCTGAGCTTCAGCTCCGTCACGATGTCCTTCAGCGCTTTTGCCTTCTTGCCCACGGAATCCAGCAGGGTCATTTCCAGCTCCGGATCGCAAAGCTTCAGCGGAATGCCGGGCAAACCGCCGCCACTGCCGAAATCCAATACGGACAAACCGGATAAATCCAAACATTCCATGATAGTTAAGCTGTCAAGGAAATGCTGAGTCCAGTACATCTCGAGCGGCATTTTGCGGGAAACCAGGTTGATCAGTTTATTGGTATCCGCCAGAAGCTGATGATATTGCTCAAAACGCTCCAGTGTGCGTTTGGGATCCGGGAGCTTGAACTGCTCCAGGTACTTGATAAATATATTCTTCTGTTCTTTCATCGGTCTGTGTCCTTGATACTTCGGATCAGGCTCTGCACCAGGAATGATCTGTCCTCTTTCATCTCCCGGAGCAGGCTCTTTGCCGCGGGAGTCTTGATTCCCAGCAGGCTGCGCGCGGTGATATAGCGGAAGCGTTCCACGGGGCTGGAGACGTATTCACGCAGGATGTCAACGCTGCGGTCGCTAGGAATAGCTCCCAGACAGGAGAGGCAGGAGGTCACGTATAATTCCCGGTTCAGGAGGCTGCGGATTGGCTCGATCAGGAGGCTGTCTCCGGTCGAAGCGATCAGACTCATCGCGTTCTTTGCCTTGAGGCTGTCCGCGTCATCAATATAGCGATAGAGACTGTCCTTGAACTTAGGCGAATTGTCCACCAGTTCTTCAAAAGCTCTGTATTCCAGGCCGGACTTACTATCCAGCTTGTTCTCCAGGATATAGGTGATCGCCTCATTCTCGCGGGAGAGCATGACCTTGCGGGCATTGCGTACCCGTTTGACCGCGCTGCCAACTTCCCATTCCGAGGCAGCACCAAAGATCACGGAGATCTCCGCCAGGCTATCGACCAAAGCTGCTTCTTCCGCCATCTCTTCGACCACGGTCTT
>DAOPZE010000020.1:0-25182 GCA_035353255.1 Candidatus Cloacimonadota bacterium | reverse complement strand
GTCTGGAGCATTCGCAGGACTGTAAGGGACTGAAAGTTTTGGTGACAACCGGTGCTTGTGAAGAGGCGATCGATCCGATGCGCTATATCACCAACCGTTCCAGCGGAAAGATGGGTCTGGCTATTGCCCGAGCCTTCGCATTGAGAGGCGCGGAAGTCGATCTGCTCTTTGCCGGGATAGATCAGGCTGTGCCTTATAACCTGCACAGTGCCTCGAAGCATCTCTCAGCAGATAGTATGCATAAGGCTGTAAGTGAAAAGTATCACATGCAGGATGTAATTGTAATGTGTGCTGCTGTATCTGATTATACACCGGATAATGTCCGTCAGAAGAAGATCAAGAAAGGCGGGAAGCTAAATCTTGAGCTGGTTCCTACCGTGGATATTCTCGAAGAACTTGGCAGGAAGGTCGACAAGCCCAGGCAGAAACTGATCGGCTTTGCCGCAGAGACGGAAGACCTCCTGAAGAATGCCCGTAAGAAGCTGGAGAAGAAGAATCTGGACCTGATCGTGGTCAATCACATCAGGGTAGCAGGGATGGATGACACGGTAGTGGATTTTGTCACAAGGCAGGAAGCGGTTCATGCGGAAGGCACTAAGCTCAATATTGCGAATATGTTAGTGGATATAGTTAAGGCTCTATGAAACCGGCAATGATCATCTCCGGAGCCAATGGACAGGTGGGCAGCTTCCTGGCGAAGTATTTTTACGGTCGGGGTTATCCCCTTATCCTGCTGTATCATAAGCGGAATGACAGACTTCAGGAACTGATGAACGCGCCTTTGGTACATTGCGAGGCGGTTGAGCTTGAGGATCCGGCTCTGGTCAGGCAAGCGATCGAACGTGGGGTAGAGGCTTTGAAGACTATACCGGGATATCTGATTCATACTGCTTCGCAGCGAAGCTATGACGCTTTGCCCCTGAGCGGTTCTGATCCGGAAGTCTGGCAGGCAATATTCAATTCCAATCTTAAGGGCTCATACAATTTACTGAGGATCTCTCTGCCATATTTTGAGCAGACGAAGTTTGGCAGAATTGTAGTATTCGGATCAGACATCACCCGCTCAGGTCTGCCCATGGGAAGCGCTTACTCCGCAGCAAAAGCCGCACTTGTCAATATAGTCAAATCTGTCGCACGAGAAGTTGGCGGATCGAATATTCTGATCAATGCTATCTCTCCCGGTCCGATCGATACTGACCTGTCTACCGACTACACGGGAGATTATCTTCAGTTCCGCAAAGAGTATTTTGAGAAGCACAAACAGGCTTGTCCTACTCACAAATTGGTGAGTAAAGAGGAGATCAGGAATATGATCGATGTCCTGATCTCAGCACAGAATGAGAATATCACCGGTGAGGAGATATTCATCAATGGAGGAAATCGATGAAAACAAAGATATTGTGTTTGATAATGCTGGTTGCCGCGTCCATGGCAATGGCTTTTCCTTTCCGAGATGGAGAAAAACTGACTTTCAGCGTCAAGTATGGACTAGTGACCGCCGCGGAAGCAAGCCTTTCAGCGTCCAGCTCCACCTATCAGGGTGTCCCGGTCTGGTACCTGAGAACTGATGCCAGGACTCACAGCTTCTTTGATCCTGTCTTCAAAGTCAGAGACAAGGTCGAATCCTGGTGGCGAAAAGACAACAACCTGCCCATGAAGTATTCGAAGAATCTCAGCGAGGGAACCTACAAGCAGTACAGGATACATACTTTCAATCATGCCGGAAGGACGACAAACTATCAGAAATATAGTTTCAAGAAGGGCAGTTTCAGTTCCAAGGATCTGCCTCTGCCGGGCAATTCACAGGACATCCTCAGCTCATTCTACTATGTCAGAACTCAATCCCTTTATCCGGGCAAGGTCGTGAACGTTAATATCACTTCCGACGGAAGGTCGGTGGATACACGCGTCATCGTTCATCGTAAAGAGACTATAAACACGATCTTTGGTAAGAAAGAGTGCCTGGTCATTGAGCCCAAGCTCAAGCAGGAAGGCCTGTTCAAGCAATCCGGACGCATTCTGATCTGGGTCACGAACGATGAATATAAGATCCCGGTGAAGCTGGATAGCGCGATCACTTTCGGTTCATTTGTCGCTACTCTCACTGAAGCAGTAAATGTCCCCTACAAGGTTAAATAATGTGTCCTGACCTCCATGATGTCCGGTCCTACGACTATGACCTGCCCCAGGAACTGATCGCTCAGTATCCTCTTGCCAGGCGCACAGATTCGCGCCTGATGGTATTGGACGTCGAGCATTCCTCCATCAGCCATCATGTCTTTGAGGACATCGCAGCCTATCTGAAACCCGGTGATCTGGTCGTGGTGAATTCCAGCAAAGTCTTTCCCGCAAGACTCTATGGTCAGAAGGATAATGGCACCAAAGTCGAAGTCCTGCTCATGAATGAGTTGAACCCCAACCTCTGGAAAGCTATGGTTCATCCCGGAAAGAGACTCAAAACCAAGCAGGTACTAAGCTTTGGGGAAGGGATCAGAGCTGAGATCAGTACAGCCGATGAAGATGGATTCCGCACGATCGAATTCCCCAAGGACTTTGATTTCTGGAACGAGATATACAAGATCGGACATGTTCCCTTACCGCCATATATTGAACGCCCGGACGACTCTCATGATCAGGATACTTATCAGACCGTCTATGCCAGGGATCTTGGTTCTATCGCGGCACCGACAGCAGGATTCCATTTCAGCATGGAACTCATTGAAAAGATCAAACAGCAAGGAGTTGAGTTTGCCGAAGTCGTACTCCACGTAGGGATCGGGACCTTCAAACCGGTCAAGGTCGAACGTATTGAAGAGCACGTCATGCACAGCGAATATTGCACAGTATCGGAAGAGACTGCCATGCGGTACAATAAAGCGAGGAAGGCTGGACGCAGGGTCATAGCAGTGGGCACGACCAGTCTGAGAACCCTGCAAAGCTTCTACGACGGAGAGACATTGCACGCAGGTTCTCATTGGACAGAGATCTTCCTCTATCCGGGTAAACGTGTAGATAGTATTGATGCCTTGATAACAAACTTCCACTTGCCGAAGTCTACATTACTAATGCTTGTATCGGCATTTGCAGGCTATGAATTTACCCGACATGCATATCAGGAAGCGATAAAGAATAAATATCGCTTTTTCAGTTATGGTGACGCCATGTTTATTCGCCTTCAGGGATGATTTGATGCAACGTAATCAACTTTTCTACAAGACCTTGGATAGTACTTTTATGGAATTGGAGCGGTTGCACAGCATGACCCCACGTTCCAGCTTTGTGATCCGAGCCTCAAGCCAAACCTCTGGGATAGGCAGAAAGCAGAACTTCTGGGCATCTCCGGAAGGCGGTCTCTGGTACAGTTTCGACCTCCGCTATTCCGGAGCGGTAGAGTCCTTTGCTCTATATGTTGGCGTTTGTGTGCACAAGGTTCTGATCGAGCTTTTCCAGTCGCACATGCAAGCAACCAGGATCAAGTGGCCCAATGACATCTACTTCAGCAACAGGAAACTGGCAGGTATCCTGACGCGTTACTATCATTCCAGAAACCTCTATCTGATCGGTCTTGGCATGAACGTCAATAACCAGATCATCAAAGATCGTGATCTTTCCGCAATTAGCCTTCAGGAGATACTGGGAGAAGAAATATCTTTGAACTGGCTGAGCAATGCCATCATGGATAAAGTGACAAGTTCAACTGATGATCTGAAAGACCCACGATCGTATTTATCTTATTGTGAAGAAAACCTCTACGGTCTTGGACGCCGCTGTTGCGTCGAGCAGGGAGAAACCAGGATCGAAGGCAGGATCAAGGGGCTCGGGAGATCAGGCAATCTGGTTCTCGAGGATGAGCAAGAGCTAAGTTATGGCAGTTTGAGCATTCTTGAATGAGAATCTGACAATGTGGAGATCAGCCTGTTTTTCCTTGACAGATATCCTTTGCTCAATTGCCATGAGACGAAATATTAAAATAAGTATATACATGGAGGAATAATGAAAAGACTCATGATTATTCTGATTGCCATGATGGTTTTGTTTGTGACAGTGCTTCCCGCCGTCACCAGCAAAGTGGCGATCCTTCCGCTAAAAGCCTATGACAGTGGAAGCAAATACATCCAAAAGATACTCACCAAGAGAGACTTACAGCTCACTTTCGACAAGCATGAGCGGTATGACCTCATGGATATGAAATCAGTTGAAAAGAAATTCAAGTCTTTGGGTTACAAGGATGTCGAAGCTCTGGAAGTTGATGAGATGCTCGAAGTTGCCAATACCCTCGGAACTGATATGATGATCATGGGTAATATTACCTCTTCAAACCCCATGGTTTTCAGGGTCCAGATGCGTTTCTTCAGCCCCAAATCCAAGGAACTCAAGAGCGTGGAATTCAACGTTGGTAAAGAAAAGACCGCCCGTTGGAAAGTCCTCGACGAAGTGTTCATGGCTGATGTCGATAAATTCATCTCGACTGAGATCGATAAGATGTACAACATTGCCGTAAACCAGTATTCAACAGGAAACTACGTTGAAGCTGAGCAGTCTTTACTCAAGGTTCTGGAACTTAATCCCGATAATAAGGATGCCTATTATACCCTTGGTTCAGCTTACAATAAGCAGAAGAAGTACGATGACGCGATCAAGACCTTGAACAAGTGTCTCGAGCTTGATCCTGCCAATCTTCAAGCGCTCTATACTCTTTCCGAGATCTATGAAACCACAGCCCAGCCCATGAAGAGGATCGAAGTTCTGAGCAAGATCGCCGAGATCAATAAAGATGAAGAGCTGTGGCTCAATATCGCCAATCTTTATTATGAGAACAGCGACAAGGTCAAGGCTGAGGAATCTCTGCTAAAATCCCTTGCCATCGATCCCAATTTTGGTAAAGCTCAGTCTCGTCTTGCTCTTCTGCTTTTCGAAGAAGGCAAGTATAACGATTCGATCAAGTACTTTGAATCAGCTTTACTTCAGTTCCCCGATAACGATCTTCTCGCCAGTCGTCTCGCAACCGCCTATCAGAAAGCCGGACGTATCGACGACGCTATCACGAATTATGAAGCCGTTATGACCAACAACCCCGAGAGTGCTCAGGCATATCTGAACGTTGTCGGTCTCTACCGCCTCAAAGCTTCCGAAGCTAACGATCCCAAGGTCACTGCTGCCATGAACCAGAAAGCGATCACTGCCATGAATAAGCTCAAACAGATCGATCCCAACAGCGCAATCGCTTATCTCCAGCTTGCCAGCATCTATCTTTCTCAGGGCAAACAAGCTGACGCGGAAACCAATGCCAACATGGCTCTTTCCAAGGACGGAAACCTCTATCAGCCCTATATGATCCTGGCGAACATCAGCCAGTCCAGGGGTAGCGATGCTTACAACCGCTTCGTCGATTTGGAACAGAAAGCTGCCAAAGCCGTCGGTAACAAGGCTAATCAGCTCAAGAAAGACCGCGACGCTGCCAAGGGGCAAGCTAACTCCCTGTTCAGAAAAGCCCAGGAACAGCTCAACAATGCCCGTTCCCGTGCCACTGACGCAGAAACCGTTAGCGACATCAACAACAAGCTTGGTCGTATCTCAACTCTGATCTCTCAGACATCCGGATATTGATCGGTAAGATAAGCTTAGAAAGTAAAGGCGTTCCGCATGGAACGCCTTTCTTTTTGTTCTGATAACTGCTTTTTCTGGAACTATATCCTTATTGCTCACCTTTTACCAGACCGTATCCTGACCGTATGGAGACCGTACGGTGCCCGTATGATCTCCGTACGAGCGTACAGATCGCGTTCTGTTAGGATAAGGGAAGGAAAAGTTCGGGGTAGAGGTTCAGATAAGGGTGGAGGTTAGTAAGCTAGAGCGGGCGAATTTGTTCCGGCTTGAGAAACAAGGTGTATCAAGCTGATCACTCAGCAGAAACATCTGTCTCGTCAGGATGAAAATAGGAATGGATCTTCTCTGCCGTTTGCAGTCCGATTCCCTTGACTGCCTGAAGTTCATCGATCGTGGCATTACGGATCGATTCGACTGATCCGAGAGCTTTGAGAAGCAGGAATTTAGATTGTTCGCCGATACCCTGAATGTCTTCCAGCTCGCTGATCAAGGTTCGTTTGGAACGGCGGGAGCGATGGAAATTGATGGCAAACCGGTGAGCTTCATCGCGAATAGTGGTGATCAATCTCAGAGAAGACGCGGATCGGGGTAGGATCACCGGTTCGTTCGAATCCGGCAGGTAGATCTCTTCAATACGCTTTGCCAGAGAAATGATCGGAATATGCGCGTACGACGAGGCTGAAAGTTCAGCGTAGCTCACACCAAGCTGTCCCTTGCCACCGTCGATGATGAACAGATCGGGCTCCATCTCTTTATCTTTGTCGATCTCCGCGAGGAATCTCGTCATGGTTTCGGACATTGCGGCAAAGTCGTTCTGGGTATCGATGGAACGGATAATGAAATGCCGGTAGAACTTCTTTTTGGTTTTTCCGTTCTCGAAATAAACTGCGGATGATACCGTATCAGTTCCCTGGATCGTGCTGATGTCCATGCAGACGATCTTGCGGGGAAGTTTGGGGAGCTTGAGTTTCTCCTTGAGTTCCTGGATAGGGAAGATGGTTCGGTTCGCCTTGCGCATATGGGAAAGCTTCCTTTCTTCGATGAGATGGAAAGCATTTCGTTTTGCCATCATCAGAAGCTTGGTCTTTTCGCCCTTTTGGGGAACTGAGATGTGGGGAGTCAGCCAGGAGCTTATCTCCTCGATATCGTCTATAGTAAAGGGCAGCAGGATCTCATTGGGGAGCTCTTCCCGGTCGCTGTAGTAGAGCTTGATGAAGGCTGAAAGGGATTGTTCACGGGTGCTCTGTTCGATATTGGTCAGGGGATAGTTCTCCTGAAGCAGGATCTTGCCGTTGATCATACGGAGGATAACCACGACCGCAAGGTTTTCTTCCTGATAGAAACCAATTATGTCCAGATTCCGGTCATCGGGTTGCGAGACTGCCTGGCGTTTTTGGATATTCTCGAGGGCGATGATCTGGTCGCGGAGTTTAGCTGCGGTTTCGTAGTTCATCTCCTGCGAACGAAGGAGCATTTCCTCACGAAGTTCATCGCCGATCTCCTGATATCTCCCTTTGAAGAAATTTAGAAGCCTGCGAACTATGATCCCGTAGTCCGCCTGGGAAATGTAACCTACACAAGGGGCGGGGCACTTTCCCAGTTGATAGTTGATGCAGGCAGTCTTGAATTTTATCTTGTCGGCGGGGATGATCCGCGAGCAGGTTCTCAGGGGGAAGATCCATTCGAAGGTCCTCAGAGTACGTCGAAGCGATTTGACATCCGTGAACGGGCCGAAATAGCTGCTGCCATCTTTGGGAAGATCGCGGGTCACCAGGATCCTTGGGAATGGTTCAGCAAGAGTGATCTTGACGTGAGGATATCGCTTGTCATCCTTCAGCAAGATGTTGTATTTGGGTTTATGTTTTTTGATCAGGTTGGCTTCGAGGATGAAAGCTTCCGCTTCAGTATTGGTGATGATATAGTCTAGATCAGCGATGTGCCTGACCAGTTGCTCCGTCTTGGGATCTTTGGCGGTACCAGAGACGTAGCTCTTTATCCGGTTATGCAGATTCAGCGCTTTCCCTACATAGATGATAGTGTCCGAGGAGTCCTTCCAGAGATAGATCCCGGGATCCTCAGGAAGAAACGATAGTTTGTCCTTTATTTTTTGAGGAATCTGTTCCATAGATTCTGCCTGAATTCTTTGATGTAATCAATCCGCCAGACAAGACCGATAAGGTAGAAAAGCACAAAAGCCAGGATAGAAAGGATGCCGTCCTTGACAAGGGTCAGCAATTTACTGTAGTGGGGAAGATAGCTATTCGTCACCACCAGTAGTATATAGATCAAAGTCGAGATGATCAGGGCTTTGGAGATGTTCTCGAAGATGCCCTTGAAGCTTATCCCCGGTATCTTTTTGCGTAGGATATAGAGGATCAGAAAGAGGTTCACGATCGCGGTGATGGATGTCGAAAGAGCAAGACCGCTGTGAGCCATGAACTGCATGAGAATATAGTTCAGAACAATATTGAGGATGACCATGGGGATCGCGATCAGAACGGGAGTCTTGGTGTCTTTATAGGCATAGAAGACCGGAGTGATGATCTGATTCATGCTGTAGAAGATCAATCCGATGGAATAGAAAAGCAGAGCCTTATAGGTCATGATGCTGGCATGGGTATCGAATTCGCCTTGCTGGAAGAGGACATAGACGAAATCCTGGCCCAGAGCCAGAATGATCACAGTTATTGGGAGCATGATGTAGGCAAGGGTAACGGAAGAGAAGCGCATACTCTCAGAAAGCTCTTCAGGCTTATCCTGAGAGGCGAAACGAGAGTAATGCGGCAAGACGGCAGTTCCTGCTGAAATTGCGAAAATGCCCAGAGGAAGCTGCATTAGCCGGTTTCCAAAGCCCAGGGCTGTGATGCTGCCAATAGGGAGGAAGGAAGCCATGATCCCGTCAGCTATCAGGTTGATCTCGCGAATACCGATACCGATCATGGAAGGGATGAATCTTTTCCAGAGCATGGTTATCGCGGTTCCGGAGAACTTTAGGATGATCTTGAAACGATATCCGATGGTTCGCATGTAGGGCAGACATGAAAGGGTTTGGAACAATCCTCCCAGACAGACGCCCCATCCTGCCCAGATGACCAGTTCCTCTCCCACGGCTCCGGTGACCCAGAAGGGGATAAGCACCGTCAGGATCATGCCTAGATTCAGCAACGCGCTGGAAAGACCGGTCATGAAGAAGTAATCGTGCGAGTTCAGTATCGCTATCAGGGTCGAGGAAAGACTGATGAAGAAGAGGTAGGGGAAGGTGATCCGGGTAAGTTTGATCGCTGTGATCAGAGTTTCAGGTGCGAGTCCGGGATAGATCAGCTTGACGATGATCGGTGCGAAGATCATTCCTATGAGGGTCATCAATGAGAGGATAAAGGTCAGTATGGAGATGATATTCAGGGCAAAATCGAACTGCTGCTTCTTGCCTTCCTTAGCTCCTATATCGTTGTAGATCGGGACAAAGGCGGTCGATAGTGCTCCCTCGCCGAAAAGACGTCGCAGAAGATTGGGGATCGTGTATGCCACGTTGAACGCGTCATTCAGCCAAGTGGTACCAAAGAAATATGCCATGACCTGATCTCTGACCAGACCGAGGATGCGGCTCAGGAACACAGCTATGGACATAGTGGCGATGTTTTTGGCGAGTTTACGGTTTGACATCAGGCGCTTAGTAAATCCGAAAGCAGATGGTATATCTTGATCAGGATGAAGGTGATATTGACGTTCACGGCTAACATCCGGGGAAGACTTTCGAGCTCCACGAGGGTATCGGCAGCCTTCTCACTTAGTTCGGGGAGGTTTTGGGAGACAGTCGTGATGAATCCTGCTCTGTCGGAGTTGGTGATCAGATCGGAATTGGTCTGAAAGATGCAGATATCATTGACGATGAGGCTGATATATTTGATGAGCTCAAGCACGAATTCAGCGTTGATCTGGCTTTGGGGTTTGGTGATCAGATTGTGAAATCCAAGTTCGTCATGTTTATACGCCAGAGTAAATATCTCAAAGGCGGTATCGCGGGTTGTGTTTGTATCCTCCAGAGCCAGTTTGATCGCTTGCTTGGCATTTGCATTGGACATCCTGGCTGCGGTTCTGGCAGAGTGAGAGTCGATGTCAAAACGTTCCCGGAGAATAGTTTCGATCGCTGTATGGGACAGAGGACGGAAATAGACCTGCTGGCATCGTGAGATGATCGTTGGCAGGAGCATGGAAACACGCTCTGTTATAAGGATTATCACAGTCCGGTCGGGCGGTTCCTCGAGCTTCTTCAGGAAGGCGTTGGCTGTTTCCTGATTCATGCGGTCTGCTTCTTCGATGATGACTATTCTGTAACGTGCCTCTGTGATGGACATCTCCAGACGTTTGGAGAGCATCATGATGCTCTCTTTGCGGATCATGACCGCTCCTCCCCAAATAAAATCCTGCCAGGGGGTCAGCTTCTTATTGCTGATGTATCCTTCGTAGAGCTTGAGACCTTCGTTGCTTTTGATCTCTCCGTCGGTGGTAAGCTGGAGGTTCGTAGACGGGAAGATATAGATGAAGTCGGAATGATCATAGCTTAGGAACTTCTTACAGGAGTGACAGATGCCACAGGGGCGAAACTCAGATGTGGACAGGCAGTTCAAAGCCATGCCGAAGTAAAGGGCGGTAAGGTACTTCCCGACACCTTCTCCACCATGGAAGAGATACGCCTGCGCGGTTCTATCATTAGCTATCTGTGATGATAGCAGTTTAACAACCTGGTTCTGTCCCTTGATGTTTCTGAACATTAAACGATGGTGATCTTGCTGCGTCCGGCTTCGTCGGAGATGCTCTGATCGAAGATGTTCTTTACCAGAGGGCTGGAGAATTCACTTGCCAGGAGATCATAGAGAAGGACATCATGATAGGCTCCTGCCATATAAACATAGCTCCGGCGGGTACCAATATGCTTGAAGCCAACTTTCTCATAGCAGCGTGAGGCACGTTGGTTGTAGGCGACGACTTCAAGGGAGATGTTGTTTAGATTCATGATGTTGAATCCATAGTCAACGATGAGAGAAGTTGCTTCTGTGCCAATGCCTTGATTCCAATAGGTCTTCTCACCGATAAAGATTCCGAAGGTGGCTCTGCGATGGACTTCATTGATTTGATGCAGCCCGCAGTTGCCTATGACCTTGTTTGTGTCTTTCTCGACGATTGCAAACATTACGCTGTCCTGCATAAGCTTTCTAAGCGTTTCGCGTTCAGCGTTTATATCAAGATTAGCTGCGGAGAACAGGACAAACTGCCCTATTTCAAGATCATTGACCCACTCGGTATACTTCTCTGCGTCATCAAGTGAGACTGGGGAGAGGTAGCATTTTTCCCCTAATAGCTTGCGAAAGTACTTCATTACTAAACTCCTTGTTCTTCGATCTTCATTAGAAAACAAGGCAGTTCTGCCAGTAGGCAAGCCTCTTTGGGCAGAACTGTCGTGTCAAGGTAAATCGGTTCTCTATTTAAAAGCTTCCTGTCCGGTGAACTCTCTGTAGGGATCGAAGCTCTTCAATACATGCAGGTCACTGTCAGTGAGTGAATCAGACACCATCCTGGCAAGTAGCTCCCCTATGCCCGGTCCGAGCATGAAGCCCTGACCACACATTCCCACGGCGTTGATCCAGTTGCTGATCTCTGCCGATCTGCCGACTATTGGGAATCCATCGGGAGTCATGGGATACTGGCCTCTCCAGGTTCTTCTAACCTTCAGATGACGTAAGCGAGGGTAGATTTCCAGCATTCTCTTGGAACACATGGGAAGAAACTCTGAAGTACTACGGTTGTCTATACCCAGAATAGCCGGATCGGGAGTGATACAAAAGACAACTTGTCCTTCGTGATTCTGGTAGAAGTAGAAGTTAGCGGAACCAGGTGCCTTGCGCATATCAACAACCATAGGACCAAAGAACCGGGCGACAGGTTCTGTGATACCGGCTTCGTGGTTATCGGGGAAAACGGGCAAGTCCATATTGAGCATCATACCAATGTTCCTGGCATATTCACCGGCTGCGTTGATAACCTGTCCGGCACTATATTTCCCTTTGTCAGTTACAATAGTGGTTGCCATGTCCCCCTCGACCTTAATGTCGATGACCTTCTCGTTGAACTTGAATTCCACTCCAGCTTCGAGACAATGGAAATAATACGCAGAGCCAACCAGCAGGGGAGAACAGCTTCCGTCTTCCGGTGAGTACGTCGAACCACGCAGATCCTTCATCGTGATGCCGGGCACTATCTCGTTGTATTCTTCCGCGGATACCCATTTGATGTTCAAGCCAAACCCAAGCTGAACCTTCATCAGGTTCCGGAGGGTTTCCATATCCTTGTCTGTGTAGGCAGGATAGCTGTAGCCATTGGACATCCAGCCGATATCATCGCCCATGACATCATGCCAATTCTTCAATATCTCTATTGATCTGAGGCAAATGGTGATCTTGCCATAGTCTGAATGAGTCGCACGGATCCCACCGATGGCTTTTTTATTATTCTCTTGTCCGGGTCCGACTTCAGCATCGATAACCAGGACGCTCAATTTCTCTTTAGCGAGGTTGTACGCGGCAGGAAGTCCGATCGATCCTGCTCCGATGATTATAACGTCGTATGTTTTACCCATTTTCTATCACCTCATTTCCCACCGGGGAACTTATCAAGCGGCACTTCAATAAAGACAGGACGTTTGGTGTTTGGAACCACGTTCTCGACAGGGATCCCTTCCTCCCTGAGGAGCCCTTTGATCAGAACTTCACATGTCTTAGCGCCGCAGGGTCCCATGCCAGCACGGGTAATAGCCTTGATCTGATTCAAGTTAGTTATCCCCGATCTGATCAGTTTCCTGACCTCTCCAACGGTCACTCTTTCGCACAAACAGATCATTGCATCGTCGGCAAAATGCTCAGGGATGATCGATTCGTCAAGGGGACGAGAAACTTCCTCATCCTGAACGATGAAGGATACCGCTTTCCTGGCTATTGAAGCCGGGACGCTCGCTTTTACGAGCGAAGTATGGCTCGTTTTATTGGCTACAACGGCTGTCACAGACACTGAAGCAAGGTAATTTCCGTCTATATCGACCAATCTGATCTGATCACCGACCTTGATCTCATGGTTTGTGATCTCGTAGGGCATGGTCAGGGTCGGGAAGTCTTTATCTTTGCGATAGTCCACCAAAGTGATCGCCAGACCGGGGCATATCAGGACGCATTTGCCGCATCCGATACATTTCCCTTCATAGAGAGGCAATGCCATGAGCGATCCATCCTCAGTATTGATTGAGTTTGTCGGGCAAACCGTGGTGCAGGGATTGCATGGGATCTCCTGGAGGCAGTGGATCACAGGGAATACCCCCTCTTCGGGAAGGTTCTGCTGATATCCTTTCACTGCTCCGGGATGGGATTTCAGGACTTCCGCCTTCTGATACCATTCTTCCGGGATAGGTTCCAGAGCTAGCCCCATATCCTTGGCGATCTGAAGTCCTACGATCTTTCCATTGAACATTGCGGAAGAGGCTTCGGCTATCTCGAGAGCGTCACCGGCACTATACACAGGAATCCCGGCTGCTTGCGCTTCGAGGGTAAACTCAGAGAGAGAATCCAGCCCCACAGCGATCAGTATCGTGTCACAGGCAAAGGTCTTTTCAGTTCCGCTCACAGGCTTGAAGTTCTTATCCACTTCGACGATCGTGATGGATTTGACAGTTTCGTCACCATTGGCACAGAGTATGGAGTGAGATGTATAGATCGGTACTCCGAGGCGTTTCAGTTTATCTGCATGAACCTTATACCCACCGCAGGTCGGCATAGCTTCAGCGAGACCTACGACTTCAATTCCCGCTTGGATCGCATGATAAGCACCGATCAGGCCGACGTTGCCGCCCCCAATAATGAAAAGTCTTTCCGTGGGACGCACCAGATCGCGATTCACCAAGGTTTGGAATGCACCCGCGCCATAGATCCTGGCTAGGTTATTACCACTGAACCTGAGGAACTTTTCTCTCGCCCCGGCTGCATTGAGGATGCGGGCAGGTTTCACGAGCTTGTAGGTTCCATCCTTGAGGATCCCAACCTTTTTGTCGCTAAAGACGAATAGAGCGGTACTATTCAGCCAGATGGTCACAGAGGATAATTCTCTGACTTCCGCTGCCAGCAATTTGCCAATGTCGTGTCCACGTGTTCCGGCACGAGAATCTTCTTCCGAGCCAAAGAATTTATGTGTCTGCAGAACGAGCTTGCCGCCCAATTCATGCTTGTCATCGATCAATAGGGTTTTCACCCCGAAACTGCCCAATTGCTTCGCCGCAGCCAAGCCTGAAGGACCTCCGCCAATGATCAGAACGTCGGTTTCGATCTCCTCAATCTCCGTGAACTCTACCGGCACATCGTCCAGAGGAAGTTCCGGCAATCCATCAGCGCTCTTTACGATCATCTTGGGAGTCACTTTGGTCATACAGGATTTGACAGCGACACCGTTGGCGATGACCGTACATTTCGCGCATTGTCCATTAGCGCAGAATATGCCCTGAGCTGTTCCATCCTTGTGATGGTGGCCGAAGACATTGATACCATTTGCGATAAGCGCGCTGGAGATCATCTCGTCCTTACGGGCTTTGATCAGCTCGCCGTTCCAGTAAAAATCCACATACTCGTATTCGGGCACCTCAAGGATCGGGTGCTCAGTTAAGCGGAACTCTTTCATGGCTGAGGAATACTCCTTGTATAATTACATTTTGAGGGGATGTTTTCCGGCATCGACTCTGTGTCAAGAAAAAAGGCGGAATTCTCTGTCAGATATGATCGAAGCTAACTTTGGGAAAGCTTGATGCCTGGAATAATCTCACAAAGTAATTGACATTTTGAAATACTCACAGACTGTGAGACTATGTAGCAAGTGACCGTTCCATATGCATTCGGACGGTTGTGACCAAGATCATTCACGCTTGATACTAAGGAGATTCAACATGGATTATTGCAAATTCGCCGTCGATCATATCGTCAAACTCTGCCGCATACCCAGCCCTTCGGGCATGACCGGAAAGGTCAGGGACTTTCTGGTAAGAGAGCTTGCCTCCCTCGAATTTGATCCAGTAATGACGAATAAAGGTTCCGTTCTTGCCTGTTTGGGAGGGGAGGGTGATCACCTTGTCCTAGCTGCGCATATAGATACCCTTGGGGCGATGGTCCGCGCGATCAAACCCACCGGAAGTATCCGCTTTACCAAGATCGGTGGTTATCCCGAAAACAACATAGAAAACGAGAACGTCATAGTGCATACCCGTGATGGTCGCGAGTACACCGGAACTGTCTATATCAATGGTCCGGCAGCGCATGTTTATCATGACAGTGGGAGCAGTAAACGTGATGACAGCACCATGGAAGTCGTCCTGGATGAGATCGTGAAGTGCAAGGAAGACACCCAGAAACTTGGCATTGCCGTGGGCGATTTTATTTCCCTGGATGCCAGAACTATCCTTACTCCAAGTGGTTTTATCAAGAGCCGCCACCTGGATGATAAAGCCAGCGCCGGAATTCTCTTGGGACTGGCAAAACTCGTTAAAGATGGAAAACTCAAGCTTAATCGCAAAGTTTCGATCCTCTTCACCGCCTATGAAGAAGTCGGTCATGGCGCTTCAGCGGGAGTACCACTGGACGCGGTCGAAATGATATCGGTGGATATGGGCGCGGTTGGTGACGACCTTGAGACAGACGAATATAAAGTTTCGATCTGCGCCAAAGACTCCGGCGGTCCCTATGATTACGACGTTACAACCGAATTGATCAGGATCGCCAAGGAACTAAAACTGCAGTACGCAGTGGATATCTATCCCTTCTATGGCTCCGATGTCGAGGGAACCCTGCGTGCCGGATACGATGTCAAGCATGGTTTGATCGGACCCGGTGTCTTCGCCTCACATGGTTACGAACGCACTCATACCCAGGGAGTTGACAACACTCTCAAGCTGCTCAGGGCTTATATCGGGAAAAAGAAGTAAGCTTAGCTCTCAATAAGTATGATTTTGTCATATCACAGGTAGTTGGCGTAGCGCCGATTCCTTCGATCTTCTTTCTTTTTGCAGAATAGAACTCCGCCACAATCCTTATCCTATCCAGAAGGTACGCTCAGCGTATTTCGTACGGATATCATACGGTCACCGTACGGGAGGCGTACGGTAAGGGTACGGCTCAGCAAAAGGGGAGATCTGCGATAGGCGCGATCAATTGGTACTCGGTTCTTACTGATCTTCTGAGTGTCTGTTACGCTTGGATTCCTCTATAGAAATAACTCGGACAGTGGCCTTCTGGCTTGCGGCGCAAGTTCCCGCTTCTGGTTGAATTCAGACAGAAGCGAAGGATCGCCCAGATAACCGGCGACGAACATAGTCACAGGAATCAGGTCGTCAGACAGATCAAAATATTCCCGTGCTTTATCTTGCGAAAATCCAGCCATGTTGTGGACGTAGATATCCATCATTGTGGCTTGAGCGGTCAGATTTCCCATTGCCAGTCCGAGATCGTGCATTGCCCAGGCATTTGGTTTTCCGCTGTCTTCGAAGGTCGTTCTGACAAGATTCAGGCAGATGAGTGGTGCGGATCCTGCCCAACCCTGATTCCCGGGAAAGAGGCAATCAAAGAGTTTTGAGCATTTCTCCGAGCCGTCCTTGAGCGACCAGATAAAGCGCCAGGGCTGAGCGTTATTGCAGGAAGCAGCCCAACGGGACGCCTCGAAAAGAGAAAGAGCCTGAGTTTCGCTGAGCGGGCGTTCAGAAAATGCCCGGGGACTCCAGCGACGGGTGATGACTTGTTCCAGAGGATAGTCAGGTATTATTTCAGGTTTCATCTAAGCCTCACTAGGTTATTATAAATCGATCGACGCACGATCCTGCCATTCCATCAGAACGTCAGATCTCCGCTTTCTTGAGGAATACCAGGCCCAGAAGCGCGAAGAAGACATCCGGCGACCATGCAGCTATGACCGGTGGAATAACGCCATTATAACCAAGACTCTGGATGATACGAACCACGATCAGGAAGGAGAAACAAACCAGAAGACCGAGCATAAAGACCCAGCCTCTGCCTTTGGAGCGGACGTTGGTCGTGGCGATCGGTATGAAGAAAAAGATGATGATCAGATTCGTCAGCGGAAAGGCAAGCTTCATGTGCAGATCGACGACTTCCCGGTTGGTCTTTTCTCCAAGCTTTTGCAGACGCCGGATATAGTCCTTCAATTCCCAAAAGTTCAGGGACAGCGTTTTCTTGGTGATCCGGATAAAATCCTTGGGTTGTACGTCCAGGAATTTCTCTTCCGTCGCGGGCATCATCTTCCAGGAAACCTGCTTGCCGTCCTGATACTTCCTGAGCTCTACGTCCTGAAGGACCCAATGATCTTTCTGCCAGACCGCTGAAGAGGCTGTCATGTGCTGCACGATATGCTTCGTCTTAAAATCTATGACCGTGAGATCTATTATCCTGATAGTGTTCTTGTATCCGTCGAAAAAGCCGAAGTAATAGAAGTCATTATTCTGGCCCCGGTAATGAATCCTGGCTTTCAGCATCTGATCTTCAGGGTCTTCGCCCTTGATCTGGACGTTGTAGACGAAACTTCGGGTCTTTTCCGCGTAGGGGAGAAGGTACTCCCCGATCACCGCGATTCCTATGCTGATCAGAAAACCGATGGCAAAGAGAGGCAGCATCGCTCTCTTGATGCTGATCCCTGCCGCGCGGATGGCAACGCTCTCGTTATGCTTGGAGAGACCGTTCATCATGAACAGGCCTGTCAGAAGGACAGTGACGGGCGAGGTAAGCACCAAAAGATAAGGCAGACGCAAGAGATAGTACAAGGTTGCCTGCTGAGTCGTGGCACCGTTGCGGACAAGCTTGGGGAGGTTGTCGATCACGTCCACGACGATGAACAGCACCGCGAAAGAGATGAAGATGATCAGATATGTCTTGAGAAACTCTCTGGTGATATAACGGTCTATGATACGCATATCTTTCCTTTAGTACCTGATCTCATCCGGGATCTCTACCTTTTTACGACGCCAGTTCTGTATCTTCCACATCAGTTGTGGCAAGTCGATCAGGCGTTTTTCCTTGATCGAAGCATAGATCAGGAGCAAGCCGCATATGAAAAACACGATGTTGGATATCCACATTGCGAGGAAGGGAGAAACATGCCCCTTGTCGGCAAGCTGCTCTCCACCATTCAGAGCAACGTAGTAGATCAAAAAGATCACGGACGAGACCGAGAAGGACATGCCAATGCCGCTGCTCCGGGTCATTAGCCCCAGTGGAATGCCGATCAGGATAAAGATGATGACCGCGAAAGACAAGGCATACTTCTTGTGGAATTCGACTTCCAGGGATTGTTTACTTTCCTGCAGGTCAGCAATCCTGTCCTCACTCATCTTCTGCATGACTTTATAACGTCTGAGATCGGAATCACGATAGAAGCTCGGAGCTTCCGCCTGAATACTCTTGATCTTGGCGTTCAGACCGGTCAATTCAGCGCTCAGCTTGGCTATCTCGTTCTTTTTATCCTTGATATTGGTTTGAAGCTCTTTGCCGGTCATCTCTCTGTCCGAACGGAAACCAGTCTCGAACATGTCCATATTGGATGAGATATTGCGGATATTTACCACAAAACTGCTAAAATTGCGAACCTGATACTTGCCTGGTTCCTTGTCATTACGCTCGTGCATCTCACCGTTCCTGAGCGTGATCTGCAGGCTGTTGCCATTGTCCATCTGCTGGACAGAGCCGGTTTTGGCAAAGACGGTTCTTGGAAATCTGGTCTCGCTCCGGTCATAGATCAGGACGTCCTTAAGCTCTGTGACGTTATTCTGACGTACATAGATCGTGTAGTCCAGAACGTTGGTGAATTCTCCGGCTTTGATGATGGTCATGGGTTTGTAATAGGCGATCTTGACCATGAGATTCTTTAGTTTATGATTTGTATTGGGCAGGAAGGTCTGGTTGAAATAAACCATCAAGCCTGATAACATGATGCCGACTACGAGAAGCGGGCCTATCATGCGATAGACGTTTATTCCGCTGGATTTGAGAGCGACGACTTCTCTGTCCACGGTCATTCTGCCAAAAGCGAGGATCGTCGCGACCAGGACAGCCATGGGGATGGACAGCGCCAGCATATAAGGCAATGAGAGCCCGAAAAGCTGCATAACGGTTGAGATATCCAGCTTCTTTTCCAGAATAGTATTCAGAAGATCGATGATCCTGTCGATCAGAAGGATAAAGGTCACGACCAAAAGGGAGACGAAGAAAGGCGAGACGTGCTCTTTGAGGATATAGCGCGGAAGGATCTTCATCCGGCTGCTCCGATCAGATCGAGGATCTGCTGCCAATCGATAATATTGATCTCAGGGAGTTTCTTAGCCTTATCAAGCTTGCTTCCGGGCTTTTCTCCTACGATCAGATAGCTCAGATTCCTGGATACGCTTCCCAGGATTGTACCGCCATGCTTGCGGATGATCTCCTCAGCTTCAGGGCGGCTGATTCCGGGAAGAGTGCCGGTTATCAGAAACGTCTTGTCTTTGAATATCTCGGAACTGAGTTCAAGCTTATACTCCAGACGCAGACCAAGGGTTTTTAGTTCGTTCAATAAACGATGATTCTCAGGATTGGCAAAGAAAGAAAGGAGCGAATCAGCGATCCTTTCACCGACGTCAGGCACTCCTAGAAGAGCGTCTTTATCAGCGTTAGCAAGATTCTCGATCGAACCGAAATGCTCCGCCAGACTGCGGGCTGTCTTAGTGCCCACATAGCGAATACCAAGCGCGAAGAGAACTCTGTCCAGGTTCTGGCTTTTGGAGCTGATGACAGCGGCTTGCAGATTAGCCGCGGAGCGCTCACCAAGTCTTTCCATTCCAGCGATCTTCGCAAAATCCAGAGCATATATATCCGTGATATTGCTGAGCATTCCTTCATCGATAAGGCGCGCGATCAGGCTTGAACCAAGACCGGTAATATCCATTGCTTCGCGGGAAACGAAATGCTCGAGTCTGCGCTGAAGCTGTGCAGGACAATTGAGATTGGGGCAATAGGTGACCGAACCGTCAGCTTCACGGATCAGGAGGCTGTCGCAAACGGGACAGTTCAGCGGGAAAACAATAGATCTCGCTTCCGGTGATCTTAGTTCGGTAACGGCTCTTAATATCTTGGGTATGATCTCCCCACTCTTAACGATCAGAACGGTATCCTGTTCATGCAGATCAAGTCTGGAGATCTCATCCTGATTGTGCAGCGTGGCACGGGAGACTGTCGAACCTGAAACATAGACAGGCTCAAGGTTGGCAACCGGAGTGATCGCTCCTGTGCGACCAACCTGATACTCGACTGAGAGGAGTTTAGTCTGCTTCTCCACTGGTTTGAACTTGTAGGCAATAGCCCACTTGGGGCTTTTATTGGTATAACCAAGGCGCTTCTGCAGTTCGAAGCTGTTGACCTTGATCACGATCCCGTCGATCTCATAAGGAAGCTGATAGCGTTTATCTTCCCAGGCATTGCAGTAGTCACACAGCTGATCAAATGAATTAACCACGATATAATCACCAGAAATAGGGAATCCATTCTCTCTAAACAACTCAAGCAAGCCTGATTGCGTCCCGGTTAGAGGTTTTTCACTATAACCAAGTGCATAGAGAAAGACGTTCAGATGTCTCTTTTGAATTTCATCTCTGTTCTTTAGTTTGATCGATCCTGCCGCGGCGTTACGAGGATTGGCAAAGGTCTTTTCCCCTTCTTCTCTGCGAGTCTCGTTCATGGCGAGGAAATCCTCACTCTTGATGAATATCTCACCTCTGATCTCAGCAGCTGACTTGATCCTGATAGTCTGCGGAATGCTCTTGATAGTCAGGACGTTAGGAGTGACGACTTCACCCTCAAATCCATCCCCACGGGTCGTAGCGTATTGCAGCATACCTTTCTCGTAATAGAGATTTATCCCGAATCCATCGATCTTATGCTCGAGGCAAACCTGCGGGAAAACTCCTGTTTCCTGTTCGATCCGCGCAAGGAACGAGCGGACTTCTTCGAGAGAATAAGCATTATCCAGGCTATACATTCTCTGCTTATGAGCTATCGTCTTGGCGTCTGGTCTCAGGTCATTGCCGACTTCGCCTTCAGAAACAAGCTCTTCCTGATCGGGAGAAAGCTGTTCTTCGAGCTTCTTGAGCTCACGCACCAGCATATCATAATCATAATCGCTGATCTCAGGACTGGCAAAGCTATAGTACATCAGGTCATGATGTTTGATCTCTTCTCGCAGATGATCGATCTTGTCCTTGAGCTCTTTCCGGTCTGTCATTGGTACTGGTAGAACTCCGGACGCCTGTCTTTGACCAGATCGTTTTCAGGACTCACACTCTTGTCGAAGGCAAGCAGAGGATTGATCATCACCGTTGCAGTCTCGCACGTATCAACCGGAAGCTTGGCAAGGACTTCACCCCGAGTTCCTAGGATCTGACTTTGTCCGGTGAAAGTGTGGCTCATCGTCCCGTTGGTTTCTGTGCCGATCCTATTGGCAGTAATGCTGAAAACCCTGTTCTCCAGCGATCTGGTTCGCATAGCTTCCTGACACCAGGGCAGCACCAGATTAGAAGGATGGCAGATGATCTGAGCACCCCTCAGAGCGAGAGTCTTGGTTGCTTCCGGGAACTGCCAGTCAAAACAGACCATCATCCCGACCTTGATCCCGCCTTTTGCCTCAAAGACCCTGAATCCCGTATTGCCGGGAGCAAAGAAGAACTTTTCCCGGAAGAAGAGATGTGTCTTACGATAGACGTAGTAGTCGCCCTTGGGATTGATCAACACGGAAGAGTTATACAGCGTACCTTCGCATAGCTCAGCAAAGCCATAGACGATGCTCATATCCTGTTTCGCGGAGAGCTCTCTCATAGCCTCAAAGAACATCCCTGTGGGAAGCTCTTCCGCCATCGACATGACCTCTTCCACACCCTGAAAGACATATCCTGAGGTGCATAGCTCCGGCAGGACGACCAGATCGGTTTCCAAGCCTGAAAGCAGCTCTTCCGCCACCATCAGATTCGCTTCCTTGTCCAGAAGCTTCGGTTCAAACTGCAAAACTGATACTCTATACATATTAGTAGATCCCGGTATTCCTTATTTTATCCCTTGTGAGAATCGCATATCAGCGAGACATTGAGATTTGGTCAAGTGTTTTTCGATCATTCTGTCTCTAAGACTCATTCATCATCTGCCAGATGCTGGTCTCTCGAACAGGCGCGTAACTGAAGCGATGGATAGGGCAAGGTCCCAGGCTGGCAAGCGTTTGCAGATGCTTACCTGAGCCGTAGCCTTTATTGGAACAGAATCCATAATCAGGATAATCCGCGTGAAAGCGCTGCATCAGTCTATCCCGATGAACCTTGGCGAGAATTGAAGCCGCTGCGATACAGGCATGAAACGAATCTCCACGAACCACCGTCTGAAGCGGATTTATCACCTTCGGACGGGATATGCCATCCACGAGACAGAGCACTTCCGGATGCTTAAGCTCATCAATAGCCTGCTTCATGCCAACCAGCGTCGCCTCGAGGATATTGATCCTGTCTATTTCCAAATTATCTATCTCAACGATAGAATATGCCTCCACGTGCTCCAAAACCCACTCATAGACTTCCTCTCTCCGTTTTGCGGAAAGCTGTTTCGAATCATTCAGAAACTCATTGTCAGCGTCATATTTCAGGATAGCCGAGGCGATCACGACCGGTCCTGCCAGCGCACCCCTTCCGGCTTCATCGACACCGATCAGGGGGAGAACATTCAGGCTCAGGTCATTCTCAATCAGTTTATTCAAGGGTTCCTTTCTTCAGCACAAAGAAGAGACGCGGATACTTTTCATCAATATCGGTATTGGCTTTGACCAGCAGATTACGCGGATTCTCCACGGAATGGATGGCAACCAGTTCAAAGCGTGACTTTGTGATCAAACGAATCATCTCCGGATGCCGGTAAACCCTCTGAACGTGCCTCTCGATCTCCGAATTGTAGAAGCCATGTTCCTTGGTAAAATAGTAGAGATGTGACTTCTGTTTGGCAGTGAATTCGTCATACTCAGCGTGATGAAACATATAGTCATCGTTCTTATGCGTGAGGTTAAAAGTATCGGCGAAGTTATCCCTGCTATTGAGGATCGTGGATATATCGAAGATGAAGAGCCCATCCGGCTTCAGCGCGTCAAAGGCGTTCTCCAGAAGTATGCTTATCTCCCTATCCTGCTGCAGGTAATTGATGCTGTCAAACAGGCAGATGATCAGGTCATAATCTTGCTTCGGCAGTTTCTGAGTCATTGAACGCCTGAACAGCCGTGGCTTGAACATCTTCTGATCAGCCATCTGCAACATCTGCCAGGAACTATCGCAAGCGTCCACTTCAAAGCCATCGAAGACCAAAAGTCCTGAGACGTTCGCCGTTCCGCAGGCTATTTCCAATATCTTCTTCAGCTTGAGTCCGGAATAACGCTTCTGCCATTGCATCAGGAGTTTGATCCAGAGATCATAGTCAACGTGCGCCATATATTCATCATAATCACGGGCAAAGGACGCATAGGCGGAACTCTTCTCACTTGCTTTGTCCTGTGCTTTGAGGCGCTTGAGATTCAGAACATTGCCATCGAGCATGATCTTAAACGCTGTAGAGATCAGACTGTGAATGACCTCAGGATGATATTGCCCGCTGATCAGAGCCAGATTCAGATTCAGGGAAGGCTTATCCTGATCAAGCTGCACCACTCTGCAGGTCTTAGCCAGAGTAAGGCAAAGATACTGAGCCAGCTCAGAATTCGCGGTGACCAGTGCTTCGTGATCCGGTTTGGTCGCGAGTGACCAGGCAGCGCTATCCGTATAGCTCGTGCTGATCTCCAGAAGCGGAAACTCTTCCGTCTCGAGCCTGGAAAGACTGGCACCCGAGGCATCCCACCATGGACAGCTCAGTTTCGTCTGAGCCGAAAGCATGATATAGCTCAGGTTTTCGCCGATATAGAGCCTGATCGCCTTGTCTTCCAATTCTGGATAAAGCTCCTTCACCAAGGCAAGATCGCTGTAAATGACCAGATCAGGTCTTATCTCTTTCAGTTTTTTGACAAACTCGCTTCGGTTCCTGCCGTCTTTGATCAGGTGAAATTCAGCCTCAGGACACTCACGCATATCACTGTGATCCCCTTCATCTTCGAAGGAAACGGGGGAGATGAGTGCCAGAGAGATGCCTTCCGGACAGGAGACGAACTTCAGGGTGCGTCTGATCGTCTCGGCGTATGCCTGATCGGAAGTGACGAAGCAAAGCTTCATTAGCTTGTTCATGATGGCTTTTTATCGCTTGCGCCCGGCTTGACCAGAGGGATGTCTTTGGCGCAGAGTTCACACGCATCTGCTTCCCAGGTGGGGATATCCAGAGTTGCCAGAGCCTCGAACGGCACACCGAAATCGACCTTCGATCCTGAACGATCCACTAACGCGGCGACAGCCACTACTTCCACACCCCTGCTTTTCAGACAATCGATCACCTCAAAGACGCTACCGCCCGTAGTGACAATATCCTCGACGATCACGACTTTCTTGATCTTCGACAGGTCAAATCCGCTGCGCAGAGTCATTGCCTCTTCCTTGCGCTGCGTAAAGAGAAAGTCCTTTTCCAAATATCTGGCAACTTCAAAAGCCAGCGCGATCCCACCGTAAGCCGGACCAACAATGGCATCCGGAGCATATTTCTCCAGCCGCATAGCGATCTTCTTGCAGAGTTGCGAGGCATATTCCGGCTTCTGTATCAGCTTGATCTTCTCGATATACTTTCCGCTGTGTTTACCGGAGGTGAGAAGGAAATGCCCCTCAAGCAAGGCACCCATGTCTTCCAGAACTCCCAGCGCATAGTTCTCATCGCTAAGGCTCTCGAGAATTGCCGCGGCTTCCGTCTCAACACTATCTGCCACTTGCAGTTCGATCCGGTAAAGATCGGCGGCGATTGTAGGGTAAATGCCCATGATACGTTCGTTCTGAATAAAGACCTCAAATCCCGATTCCTCCAAAAGCGCTTTGGCAAGCTCCGCTTCGAAGACGTTGTCGTATGTGGCGATGGTCACAAGTTGTTCTTCCATGGTCAAGTACCTCTTTCTATATTCTTTATGTTCATGTCATATACTAGTCGATTTCCATGCCAAAAGCTCTTATCAAGTGGTTTTTTGTCAAGTTATATCCGCTCGCTGAATCCCCCCATTCAGCCTTTCTGCATTACATACGATCTTCTTGTGGACAGTCTATACTTGTGGAATGCATATCGTACTCTGTTCGGAGAGCGTACGGAAGGCGTACGGTCACCATACCATCTCAATATAGATAAGTATCTGGGAGAAGATGATGATCAGGAAAAGAAGCGCAAAAAACAATCCCAACAATATTCACGCACTTTCTTCTTGACGTACTTGGCTATTTCGCCAAATTGTCAAACACAGGAGAAAGAGATATGATAACTGATCCTAAATATAAGCACATGAGTCTGGTCATGAAAGCTATGGCTCATCCCGCGCGGCTGT
>DAOPZE010000019.1:5757-26494 GCA_035353255.1 Candidatus Cloacimonadota bacterium | reverse complement strand
CCTCTTTCACTCCTTAACTCTTTTTTGAGTTCTGTTCATCTCAGTGTCTGTGTGTCTCTGTGTCAAAAACCCACCCGCTTTACCCCGCTAAGCTATAGATAGATCCTCCGTTTCAAACAATTTATTGACAGCAATTGGCAACGCAATATCGTGTATTGAAATGTTAGAATTGTATGAAAAGTACCTATAAGGATAGATAACTAATGGAAAAGAAAGAGTTTGACCTCTTTGAGCTGATCCGTCTGCTGCTGGTAAACCGGATATTCATTCTGGTCTTTGTCGGCCTGGTCGGGATCGGGGCGGTGATCTTCAGTTTGTTGACACCGCAGATCTGGAGTTCCTCAGCCAGCTTCTACGCTGTGGGCGAAAGTGGCTCTGCCCTGCCATTTGACATCCCCGGTTTGGGCGGCTTGACCTCGAAATTCCTCAATACCGGGGGTGGAGACCAGTCGATCAGTTTCATGACGGCGATGAATTCCCGAGGGTTTTCAGAGGACGTGATCCGCAAGTTCAGGCTGATCAGTTATTTTGAGATAACCAAGCCGGATAGTTTGGCAGCCATGGACGCAGCCCTGAAAAAGCTGCACAAGAACATGGTAAAGCTCAATTTCGACGAGGAAAGCGGGCTCATCCAGCTCAGGGTGGAATCCAAGAGCAAGAAGCTCTCGCGGGATATCGCCGCCTTTTATCTTGAGCATCTGGAACGCTACAACCGGGAACAAAAGATCACTAAGGGCAAGATGAACCGGGAATTCCTCGAATCCCGGGTCAATGAGACCAGGGCGACGATCGACTCCCTGATGATCACCCTTAAAGACTTTCAGTCTCAGAACAAAGCCGTGAATCTGGAAGAGCAGTCCAAGGCTCTGATCGAATCCTACTCCGCGGTTATCGCCGAGAAGATGAAGCTGGATCTGGAATATGAGCTGGCGAAGAAGAATCTCAGCCCGGACTCCCCGGCTCTGGCGGAGCTCGAGACCAGACGCAGCGGGATGGCGCGGCAGATCAAAGAAATGGAGACCAGCAGCAGTGGCCTCAAACCTCAGTATCTGGTCGATATCTCCAAATTGCCCGATCTCGGTTCGCAGTATGCGCAGATCAAGATGAATCTGGAGATCCAGTCTCTGGTTTACCAATATCTCTATCCTCAATATGAAGCGGCAAAGCTCGATGAGCTAAAAGACATGCCGACTCTGGATATTCTCGATACACCCCGTGAAGCGGGACTCAGAGTGCGTCCCCGCCGGGCGATCATCTGCATCGCGGCGGTCATGATCGCCTTCGTATTTGCCTCCCTGATCGTTATCATCAAAGGTATCTTGGACAACAACAAAGACCGGATCAAGGAGATCCGCGAGTCTTTATAGACAGCACGGAAGAGGATGATGCGCAGATTCCGGCGAGCCTGGGATGCAGCTGACAGCGGAGTAGAGATCTCCCATAGGATTCCCGCGTCCCGTCCCGGAATGAGCATTTGGCATATCCTCCTCTATCTTGCACTGGCTGCGGGGGCTCTTTACTTCGCTATTCCTCTGCAAGCAGTGAAGCCGACACAGCTTTTGATAATAGGCTTTGCCGTTGGAGGCTGGCTGCTCTATAGCCTGGCGTTCGGATTCAGCTTTCGGGCGACAGTAGCTTTTTCGCTGCTCTTCTTCCTCAAGCCTCTGATCCAGACGTTTTACGCTCTGACCGCCATGTTCTGCTTCAGTCTCGCGATCAGTTTCTATAATCGCAAGTCGTTCTCTTTGAAGCTGCCCTATCCTGTGACGTTCATGATCCTGGCGGCGACAGCGGTACAGGGTCTGATTCGGGCACGCAGCCTGGCAGACGCGGCTCCGTACTTCTTTTCCACCCTGATCATTCCGCTTGTCCTGTTGGTCTATTTTGCCAATAACAAGGTGACGGACAAGGACCTGCTGCAATGGGTCAAAGGCATCTCTCTGGTAGGCGCTGTGCTTGGCTTTATCGGAGTGATCATGGGCATCCTCAATCCCAGTGAGAGGCTCGGCTCGCTCTGGATCACAGCGATGACCATCAATGGGTTCTACACGGTTGCCTTCTTTCTGGGGCTGGGACTCGTGATCAAAGCCAAAGAGAGAAGGGAGAAGCTTTTCTGGACGATCGCGGTGCTCTTTATCTTTTTGGGAATGATGTATACTTACACCCGCATCGCGCTGGTGGCGGTGCTCTTCGGCGTGGGCATCATGATGTGGCGGATCAGAAGGTTCCGGGGCTGGGGCATCGCGCTCCTCTGCCTTGTTCCGCTTGCTATTCCCGCCTCGATGATCATGCGGGTTCAAGCGAGCTTTGGCATGGACTATTCAGCCTTTGTCAGGTTCCTCGCCTGGTATCACGCCTTGCGCCAGATCGCTCTGCATCCGCTCTGGGGGATCGGTATTGCCACCTGGCAGAAGTGGTATATCGCGATCGTGCCCTTTGACTTTCTTTACGCTGAGCATCCGCACAATGTCTATCTCAAGATCATGCTGGAGCTGGGTATCTTCGGATTCCTCGCCTACTTCTATCTGGTCTGGTCGATCCTGCGGAAGTTTTACCTGAAATGCGTCAAGGGTAGCGCGGATAACTTTAACTTTATGATCCTGCTGGCAGCGATCGCCCTGCTTTTCGCATGTCTCACGGATATATTCATCCAGCAGTTCTCGGTCAGCGTCGCTTTTTGGAGCTGTCTGGCGTTCATGCATGCCCGAAGCAGGGAAGACACTAAAACCGTACCAATCATCAATGAGAGAGAAGAATGAAAGAATTTGACGAACTGATAGAAGTGATCGCCAGGCTGCGAGATCCGATCTCCGGCTGTCCCTGGGACATCAAACAGACTCCCGAATCGCTGGTCCCGAACTTCATAGAAGAGCTTTATGAGGCGGTGGAAGCGATCGAGGACGGGGATGATGAAGCTTTGGCGGAGGAACTGGGCGACCTGATGCTGCATATCGTCTTCCAGACGCAGATCGCTCAGGAGGAAGGACGCTTCGAGATCCGGGATGTTCTGTGCAAGATCGGAGCGAAACTTGTTCGCAGGCATCCTCATGTCTTCGGCGATCTGGAACTGAATGACGCGGAAGCGGTGAAAATGAACTGGGAACGCATCAAGAAAGTGGAAAAGACGGAACGGAAATCAGTTCTGGAAGGTATTCCGCGTGCCCTACCGGCGCTCATCTACGCACAGCGCACCCAGGAAAAGGCTGCCTCAGTCGGATTCGACTGGCAATCTCTGGAACCGGTTATGGCAAAGCTCGATGAAGAGCGGCTGGAGCTCGACGAAGCTCTGGCGACGGGAGACGGCAACCTGATCCGTGAAGAGCTGGGCGACCTGTTGTTCACGGTCGTAAACCTTGCCCGTAAGCTGCATATTGACGCGGAAGGTGCTCTCAAGGAATGCGCCCGGAAGTTCCACCGGCGCTTTCAATACATAGAGGAACACTATCAGGAAAAGGGTGAAGAAATCCATGAAGCCACACTCGAAGAACTCGACAGAATCTGGGATAAAGCAAAAGAGACCCAATCGCTTCAATAGCCTGCGCGCCTATCTGATCGTCTTCAGTCTGGTCATCTTTATCTTTTTCGGCGTGCTGACTCAGATACTCGTGCAAAATGCCCGGCGGGAACAGGAATATGTTCCCCGGCTCTTTGCCCAATACATTGCCTATACGGATAGTTATATGCGCAATTCCGAAGCTTACGCGCAGCAATTGACGGAAGTATTTAGCCGGTATATCCAGGTCAGCACACATGAAGACTTTATGGGAGATCTTTGGGACTATATCAGCCAGGATTTCATCCCCGGCAATCCACTACCGGTGATCATCACCGATCGTGACGCGCAGCCGACGCTGTGGAACAAGGTCGGCGTTTCGCAGGACACGACCTTCTCGGAGCTTTCGGGTTTCTCCCAGCGCAGGCTTTATGCACTGCTGTCAGTTATGGAGCGCATTCCTATGGTCGATCAGGATCAACTTACAGGCTATGCATATTTCAGGAAGCCCCTATCGTTTGAGGACTTCATTACAAAGATCGATCAATCCATCGTCGTCACTGACAGAGCGAAAAAGCCTTTATACTGGCGCAATATCGGCATGGCTGAGAATGAGCATTACAGTGATTTCTCCCCGGAAGCGCAGCAGATGCTGCGGGATAAGATGGCAGTCATGAAAGAGATCCCTCTCAATAATGAGGCGGATAGCCTTGGTTACATCTATTTCAGTGCGCCAAAATCACTTTCCTATATTCGCTATTTCGTCTTTCTGGAGCTCTTTGTGGCGGTATTCCTGATTCTCATGGGCTCTTATGGATTGATGCTGGTCAAACGCACGGAGAAGGACACGCTCTGGATAGGGCTTGCTAAGGAAACAGCACATCAGTTCGGCACACCGATCACCTCGCTCATGGGCTGGATCGCCTATCTGAGGGAACAGCCGGAAGGCAGCGGTTCCAAAGAACAGACCGAGAAGATCATAGATTTTATGACCGCTGACCTGAATCACCTCAAGAATATCGCCTCCAGATTCGGCAAGGTCGGCTCCATGACCAAGCTGGTGCCCACGGATCTGCATCTGATCCTGAGCGACACGGTCGATTATTTCAGCAACCGTATGCCACATCTGGGTGCAAGGATCGATATCCATCTGATCAGCAAGATCGAGGGATTAAAAGTGATGCTGGATTCCGAACTCATCAAGTGGACTCTGGAGAATCTGATCAAGAACTGCGTGGACGCCATGACCGGCAAGGGCGGAAACATCATCATCACCGCGACACATAAGGATCCCTGGATATACATCCACATCCGGGATGAAGGCAAGGGCATCGCCAGAGGACAGTGGAAGAAGGTCTTTGAACCGGGAGTAACGACCAAAGCAAGAGGCTGGGGACTGGGTCTCAGCCTGGCAAAGCGGATCATCGAAGAATATCATCAGGGGCACATCCGTGTCGTGGAGAGCACCCTGGGCGAAGGCACGACCTTCGAGATCAAACTCCACACGGAAACTCACCGAGGAGATTAGCATGAAATACGTTCTTTTTCCTGAACAGATGCAGGCTCTGGATAAACGCACGATCGAAGAACTGGGCATTCCTTCACGCGTTCTGATGGAGACCGCCGGGAAAAGCTGCGCGGAGATCCTTATCGAAGATTATGAGAACATGATGGGCTCTTCCGTGATGGTACTCTGCGGTACCGGTAATAATGGCGGAGATGGAGCAGTTATTGCCCGCTGGCTTCAGTATTACGGCTATGAAGCCCTGATCTTCGTGATCGGCAGCGGAAAGCGCAGCCCGGATATGTCTGCCAATCTGACTCTATGCGAGAAACTCGGCATCAGGATCGAGACTATCCCGACACTGGAGGATATTCCCAGGCTGGAACTTGTGCTCAAAAGCGGCACCTTCCTCATCGACGCGATCTTTGGCACCGGCTTTAAAGGCGCGCCGGATGAGTTCTATACTGAACTTTTCAAGTGTGTGAACCAATCCTTCACATACAGAGTGGCAATCGATATTCCCTCGGGTATGGATGGTGGCGGGAAGCGGACGACAGCGGCGATCATGGCAATGGCGACTCTCGCGATCGACGCCTTGAAGCCGGCTCATCTGCTGGTTGACAGCACTGTTTTTTGCGGAAAGATCAGCGTCGTCCCCATCGGCATCCCGGAGAAGTATTACTTGGAACTTGATCCCGCTCAATTGATCGACAAGGACACCTGCGAATTCCCCCGACGCAGCAGGATCTCTTTCAAGAACTCCTATGGCAACGTGTTGATCGTTGCCGGGTCTTCCGGTATGTCCGGAGCAGCGCTGATGGCATCGAAGGCAGCTCTGCGCACCGGAGCGGGCTATGTGCACCTCTTGACAAACTTACTTCTGGAAGGGTGTCTGGACGGCCATGTACCGGAGATCCTCATCAATACGATAGACTTGGACGAAGATTACAACGTTGATCTGGAAGATTTCGATGAGAAATATGGCAAGCCTTCGGTAGTGCTGATCGGTCCTGGGATGGGGCAAGATTCGGATTGTGCCCAGATCCTTGACTTCCTGATCAACAAGAAGGACACTCCGCTGGTGATCGACGCCGACGCCCTGAATATCCTAGCGGACAGACCTGATCTGCTGAGGCGTCTCAAGGGGCGCAAAGCGATTCTTACGCCTCATCTGGGAGAGTTTGTCCGGTTATCGGGATCGACAAAGGAAGAGATCCTGGAAGATCCCCTGGGTGAGCTACGGAAGTACGTCGCCAAGCATCAGGTGGCTGTCTTGCTCAAGGCTCATTATACTATTTATTGCGATTCCGTGCGCCTTTATTTTGTCAATAGCGGTAATGATGGACTGGCGACCGGGGGCAGCGGAGATGTACTGGCGGGGGTCGTGGCATCTTTCATTGCCCAGAGGATGCCCATTCATAAAGCGGCGGTCAATGCCTCATTCCTGCTAGGCTTCACTGCTGAGCAGCTGGCAAAGAAGAAACATACCGCGGCGATCACACCCACAGAGGTGATCGAACATCTGTTCGATCTTAATGATGAAGTGGATTTTAAGGAGAGAGTATGCCTGGATTAGCTGATCTGCAAACACCCATATTCTGGGCGGAAGGACATCCCGGAAGCCTGGATCGGGAAAGCTGGACCCTCAGCGTCTCCGGTTCCTGCGATAGCCCCATGGATTTTAGCTGGGCAAAGCTCATGGAACTGCCCAAAACAACTGTGGAGGGCAGGCTCACCAGCGTCACCCGCTGGTCTGTCTTCGGGCAGTGGGGCGGAGTCACGCTCAAGACCATTCTGGATGCCGTCAAAGCCAGGGACACGGTCAAATACATTCGTTTCTGGTCCGTGGGCGAGGTCTATGACACCTCGATCCCTATCGATATTGCTTTAAAAGAAAAATCCATCGTCGCCTGGGAGTTCAACGGCGAGTACTTAAGCGAGGACTACGGCGGACCGATCCGTGCCCTGATCCCTTATCTCTGGGGCTACAAATCCGCGAAGTCCATCGTGCGCATGGAACTGATGGAATACTACGTTCCCGGATTCTGGGAAAAGCGTGGCTACACGGACAGTGCGGAGATCGAAGCCGGTCCCTGCCGCGATATGAACGATGGGGGCACGATCAAGACGATCCCAGGTGGAGAAGTATTAGAATTTGAAGAGAGTAAATAGATGTTGATCAATGGCAAAGAATACCGCAGTGTCTGGCTGGAAGGTACGACTCTGCGGATGATCGATCAGAACCGCTTGCCTTTCAAGTTTGAGGTTGTGGATTTTACGGATCATGTCCAGGTAGCTGCAGCGATCAGAGATATGACCGTGAGAGGCGCTCCTGCGATCGGCGCGGCAGGTGCCTATGGACTCGCTCTTGCGGCGCAGACAGCTCCCGAGGACAGATTTCGCACCTCGCTCCGGGCTGCCAGAGACCTGCTGATCTCCAGCCGTCCTACCGCGGTGGATCTGCTCAACGGAGTACATTTCATTTATGAACAGACCCTGAAGTTCATCCCTGATTTAATCCATGCCCGCAAGGTCGCGCTATTGGCAGCGGAAGAATTTGCTAATTCCAGCGCCGAGGATTGCCGTCTGATCGGCGAGATCGGAGCTGAGATCATCCCTGATGGCGCCAGGATCCTTACTCATTGCAACGCCGGAGCGCTGGCAACGGTGGATTGGGGCACAGCTCTGGCAGTCGTCCGCATGGCGCATCGGCAGGGCAAGCGTATCTTCGTCTATGTGGACGAGACCCGTCCAAGGCTTCAGGGTTCCCGCCTGACCGCTTTCGAGCTGGAGCAGGAAGGGATACCTCATGCGATCATCACCGATTCCGCTGGAGGCTTTTATTTCTGGAAGAACGAGATAGACCTGGTCATCACCGGTGCTGATAGAGTCTGCCTCAATGGCGACATCGCCAACAAGATCGGCACCTACGAGAAAGCAGTCCTCGCTCATGAACACAAGATACCTTTCTACGTGGCAGTACCCCTGAGCACTTTCGATCTCTCCTGCCGTGAGGGCAAGGACATTCCCATCGAGATCAGAGGCGAAGACGAGATCAAGCTGCTGGGAGATTCCCGGATATCCAATCCCGGGAGTTCGGCGCTAAATCCCTCCTTCGATATCACACCCGCCAGATTCATCACCGGCGGGATCATCACCCCAAAAGGCATCTTCAAAGCCAAGGAAGCGCCTCATAAGGTTCAGGTATGAATCATTACGACATCGTCATCTCCGGCGCCACCATCGTGACCATGGATCCTTCCCTGAGAGTCCTGGAAGGATATAGCCTCGCCGTCGAAAATGGTATCATCAGCGATATCTTCGCCGAAGGAAGCCGTGAGGTCTATGCCTGTGACTACCTTGATGCCTCCGGATGCCTGCTCATACCCGGTCTGATCAATGGGCACACCCATCTCGGCATGACATATTTCCGTGGCCTCGCGGATGATCTCCCCCTCGATAAATGGCTGGGAGATTACATCTGGCCCCTGGAAGCGAAGCTGATCAAGCATCAGTTCGTCTACGACGCGACTCTGCATGGTGCCGCGGAACTGCTTAAGAACGGCGTCACGCACGCCAATGACATGTATTTTCAGATGAGTGCGGTTGCCGAAGCCTGCACCACGGCAGGAATGCGCTCAACCGTTTCGGAAGCTCTGATCGGGATAATGCTGGATCAGGACAAACTTGCCTCCGCCGGCGACGATGTTCTCTCACTCAGGAAACGCTATGCCGACAACCGACTGGTAAGCTTCAGCCTTGCCCCTCACGCGATCTACACCTGCAATGAGGAGCTCCTCCGGCGGGTGGCAAAGATCGCCAGGGATAACGACCTGCTGGTGCACATGCATCTCTCTGAATCCCGCGAGGAGGTGCTGAATTGCCAACGTGACCATGGTAAAAGCCCGGTTCGCTATCTCAAAGACCTGGGCATCCTGGATTGCCGAACCGTTTTCGCGCATGGGATATGGGTGAACGAGGAAGAGATGGACATGCTCGCCGAATCCGGTTCCAGCATCGCCATCTGCACTGACAGCAATCTGAAATTAGCCTCGGGAATTGCTCCTATCACACAGTATCTCAAGCACGGAGTCAATCTCTGCCTGGCGACTGATGGGGTCGCCTCCAATAACAATCTTGACCTGCTGGCGGAGATGGACGTGACCGCCAAGCTACATAAAGCGATCGGCAATGACCCTTCTCTCCTTCCCGCGGTCGAACTGCTGAAGATGGGCACGATCAATGCAGCCAAAGCGCTCGGTTGTGACCGTCAGACAGGCTCCATCGAGACCGGCAAGGCAGCGGATCTCGTCATCATCGATCTCGCCAACCTGCAGAGCCAGCCGATCTACAATCCCTATTCCCATCTCGTCTATGCCATCTCTTCACACAGTGTGCGGGACGTTCTCGTCGATGGCAAGCTCGTGATGCGCGACCGGAGGCTGAACCAAGTGGACGAATCCGCCCTCCTGGACAAAGCTGCCTCCTACAAACAAGAGGTACTAAAGAGTATTAGAACATGAAATCGTTTAAGAATAAAAAAGCCCTGCATGACTACTTCATCGAGACACGTTATGAAGCAGGCATCGTTTTACGCGGTACGGAGATAAAATCCATCCGCGAGGGCAAGATCAACTTCAAGGACAGCTATGCCAAGATCGATAAAGGCGAGTGCTGGCTCTTCAATTTCCATATCTCCCCTTGGGAAAACGCCTCGTTCTTCAATCATGAAGCCGAGCGGAAACGCAAACTTCTTCTGCATGCCAGCGAGATCAGAAAGCTCAGGATCAAGGTCGATGAGCAGGGTATGACTCTGGTTCCCCTGGAAATCTACATCAATGACGATGGCAGATGCAAGGTCACGATCGCTCTCGCCAAAGGCAAAAAACTCCATGACAAACGCGACAGCATTCAGCAGAGAGACCTTGAACGTGAAAGAGACCGTCAATCCTGACGCCAAACTGGAGGTAATATGAGTTTATACAAATACACACGGATAGTTTTTTTTCTGAACGGCAAGAGGATTTCCAGGGAGATCCCGCCCGCCGAAACGACTCTGGACCTGGTCACAAAGGAACTGGGGCTCTACGGCACCAAGTGCAGCTGCAATGAAGGTGATTGCGGCGCCTGCACCGTGGTCATTGCCTCCGCCCGGGAAGGCGCGATCTTCTATGAAGCGATCAACAGCTGCCTCTATCCCGCTGCCCGTCTGCATGGCAAACACCTCATCACCATCGAAAGCCTCGGCACTCCGGAGAACTTGCATCCCATCCAGCAGGCGATGCTGGATTTCCATGCTACGCAATGCGGCTATTGCAGCCCCGGCTTCGTGATGAGCGCTTTCGCCCTCTTTGCCATGCGCCCCAAACCCACCCGCGAGGAGATCATGGCAGCCCTCGAAGGCAATCTCTGCCGCTGCACCGGCTACGACTCCATCTACAAAGCCATGGAGGATCTTGCCACGAAAACCGAACCGGGACAGATAGTTCCCGGATGGGCACGCGCAGTGGAACCGGAACTCTTTGCCTTCAAGGAACCTGTCTCTTATCCTACGAAAGAATGCGAGACGATCTTCGCCGCCGAAACCTATTATCTTCCCCAAAGCCTGGATGAGCTCACCCTCCTGATCCGGGAAAACCCTCAGCACACCTTGATCAACGGTGGCACGGACATCATGGTCGGAGTCAACATCCAGCGCCGTAAACACAAAGTCCTGATCGATATCACTGCCATTCCGGAACTGCGCAGGATCGGTTTTAAGGCTGATGGCGTCCATCTTGGTGCTTGTTCGACCTATTCTGATCTTATGGATTCCGGGATCGTCAAGACCGATCTGCCCTGGGTTCCGGAACTGACACGCCTGATCGCCTCCCGCCAGATCCGCAATTTTGGCACCATCGCCGGCAATATCGCCAATGCTTCCCCCATCGGCGACAGCCTTCCTCTCCTCCTCGTTCTGGATGCTGGGCTAAGTCTCTATCTGGAGGGCACTTCCAGGATCGTCCCGCTCAGGGACTTCTTCACTTCCTACAAAAAGACGCTGCTCCAACCCGGAGAGATCATCAGGGACATCATTGTCCCCACTGCCAACCGCGGGGAGATCATCCTCACGACCAAATCCGCCAAGCGTATTGCTGTGGATATCTCCGCCATCTCTTCCGCGCTGAGGCTCGCTTTTCTCCCGGATGGAACGATCGCATGCGCATATCTTGCCTTCGGCGGTGCCGCTGAAACTGCCAAACTCTCGGCTGAGTTCTCCCGCATCGTGTGTATGAAACTTGAAGATCTGGACATCCCTGCTCTGGCGGATGCCGTCGCCGCGGAATTCACGCCTCTCTCGGACGTACGCGGTTCCGCGGACTACCGCCACGAGCTGATCCGCAATCACCTGATCAAGTATTTTCAAGAGATCTCTGCAGGGAGGCAAGCATGAGCAAGAGACCGGAACACATCAGCGGCAGATTGCATCTGACCGGCTCCTCCGCCTTCATTGGTGACGAAGCTCCCGCCCCCGGCATGCTCCATGCCGCCTTTGCCTACAGCCCCGTCGCTCATGCCCGCCTGATCCGACTGGACATCTCCAGGTCATTGTCCTATCAAGGGGTTTTCAGGGTAGTCACCGCCGCAGATATCCCTCAGGAGAACCAGATCGGCCACGTGATCAAGGACGAACCTCTCTTTCCCGATAAGATCATCATGTACCACAGTCAGCCTCTGGCAATGGTTCTGGCGGAAGACAAGAGCATCGCTGAACATGCCGCCGGATTGATCATCCCCGAATATGAAGAACTTGATCCTATCCTGGATGTCGAAGCGGCAGATCAGGCTGGAGAATACTACGTCCCTGAACGCCGGATCGAATCAGGTGATCCGAAAAGCGCCCTGAAGTCCGCGCCACACCGGCTATCCGGCATCACCCGCTCCGAGGGACAGGAACATTTTTATATGGAAAGCCAGAGAGCCAGAGCGATTCCCGGCGAGGGCGGACGCATCACCATCTTCGCCGCTACGCAAAGCACCATGGAGTGCCAGGAAGTCATCGCTCACCTTCTGGGTATCCCTGCCCACAACGTCATCATCGAAGTGCCCCGCTTAGGTGGCGCCTTCGGAGGCAAAGAACGCGCCGGAACGATCTGGGCGACCATGGCAGCGCTCGGGGCATACCTGACTCACCGTCCTGTGGAAATCCTCTTGAACCGGGATGAAGACCTTCGTGCCACGGGCAAGCGCCATCCCTTCCTCTCCCGCTGGACAGTAGGCTACGACGACGACGGGCGCATCCTCGCCTACGACGTTCTTCAGCTTGCCAATGGCGGAGCCTATGCCGATCTTTCCGTGGCTATCCTGGAGCGGGCTATGTTCCACGCGGAGAACACTTACCACATTGAGCACATCCGCATCAGAGGCAGAGCCTGCCGCACCAATCTGCCGCCCAACACGGCGTTCAGAGGTTTCGGAGCGCCACAGGGTATCTTCGTGATCGAATCCATCTTGGAAAAGCTCGCCACTCTCCTGAACAAGGATATCCTGGAGCTGCGCCGCATGAATTCCTACAGAAACGGAGACGTTGCTCCCTATGGTCAGACCGTTCAGACCAGCCCCCTGGACAGTATCTTCTCCCGGCTGACCAAGATCTCAGCCTATCAGGAACTTAAAAGTCAGGTCTCCGATTTCAATCAGAACTCAGCCTATATCAAGCAGGGGATCGGCATCGTCCCGGTCAAATTCGGAATCTCCTTCACCACCGCCCTGCTAAATCAAGGTTCCGCCCTGATCTGGGTCTATATTGACGGAAGCGTGTCCGTGACCACCGGCGGCATCGAGATGGGACAGGAACTCTCCACCAAAGTGGCTGTCGTCGTCGCCAAAACCCTCGGCATCCCCATCACCACCATCCATGTGGAAAGCGCCAACAGTCAGAGAGTGGGGAATGCCTCTCCCACAGCCGCCTCGACCGGAAGCGATATCAACGGCAATGCCGCCCGGATCGCCGCAGAGAAGATCAGAAACAACTTGATCCCCGCTGCAGTGGAGCTTTTCGGCTCCAAACATGGATGTACCGTGCCCGAGGATTGCGTCGTCTTTGAGGAAGGCAAGGTTCTCTGCGCTCAATGCTCTGAATCCCTTGAATTTACTGAACTCGTTCGTTATGCCTACAACAGCCGGATACCTCTCGCTGCCTATGGCTATTACCGCACCCCCGATATCTACTTTGATCGCGATCTTGGGAAAGGCAAACCCTTCCACTATTACGTCTTTGGCGCGGCACTGACTCATGTTCAACTCGACCTGCTGACCGGGGAACACACCGTTCTGGCAACTCATATCGTCCACGAGAACGGCAACAGCCTGCATCCTGATATCGACCGTGGGCAGGTTATCGGCGCCTTTATCCAGAGCCTGGGCTGGTGCACAATGGAGGAATTGCCTGTTGATGCAAAGGGAAGATATCTGGCAGTCAATCCTTCGACCTACAAGATCCCCACCATCCGTGATCTGCCTGAAAAACTTACCCTGGAATTCCTCACGACCGGCTCTGAACACGCCAGCGTTTACGGCTCCAAAGCCACCGGAGAACCGCCCTTCATTTACGGTCTTTCGGTGTTCTTCGCCCTGCAGAATGCTGTTAAATCTGTCGATCCCACCGCTGAGCTGAGTTTCCCCGCTACCCCTGAAGCTCTGCTCCTGGCTCTAAAACAGGCTAAAGCCCGAATCTGAAGCGGTAGTCCCTGATCTCAGCGGACTGAACCAGCTCCTCAAACCATTTATTGAAGGCGGCATCGCTCAGATGCCCCTTCATTTCTTCCTGCTTGGCTGAATCATTCATAAAAGCCTGCTGATCAGGTTTGTGGCATTCCCCCGCAATGATTACCACGGCACCGGCAGGTGTCCTGACCGGCTGGGAAACTTCTCCCGTATTCAGGTCCAAGGCAGCTTGGGTAAACTCAGGCGAGTCACCGATCTTATCCGCCACCGCGCCATATTTAAAGTTCTTGAGCGTAACGATTTCCATCCCTGCCGCAGTAGCAGCCCGGCTCAGATCACCCGTTTTGTTTGCCACGAGAAATTCCTTTGCCTTAGCGAGCGCGAGATCGATTTTCTTCCCCTTTTCCAGCTCGAAAGCGATCTTGAATTCGGCATCCTCAAATGGCTCGTAGTATGCCGGCTTGATCTCGCTAAGTTGTGCCACGATCAGGTTCCTTTCATAATCCCGCTCGATCTCACTGACATCCCCGACCTTTGCCTTCCGCATAAAACTCCGCAATCCGGAGATCTGTCCCAGTCCGGGTATGTTCGTATCCGTCAGGGAGATCAACCCGCTGTCCTTGAGCTCCAGTCCATACTCTCCGGCAACCGCCTCGATCCCTTTACCGGCAGCTTTTTCCCGGATCGTCATAGCTTTGGCGATCAGAGCTTCACGAGTCGCCTCCGAAGGCTCGACTTTCAGTAAGATGTGGCTTGCCGTGACCTTTGGCTCGGAGGGAGTTCCACCCTTAGCAAGGCACTTGACGATATGCCAGCCGAAGGATGTCCTCACGGGCTGGGAGATCTCTCCCGGCTTCAAGGCGAAGGCGACGGCTTCAAACTCTCTGACCATCTGACCTTTGCCGAATTCACCCAATGACCCGCCGTTAGTTGCTGAACCCGGATCCTCAGAATAGCGTTTTGCCAAATCGTAAAAGTCCTCTCCACGCAGTATCCGGTTATAGATCTGATCTATCTCTTGCTTGATCTTTGCGGCGTCCGCTTCCGAAGCCTCGATCCTGATCACCACGTACTTGATGCCCGAAACCTGATCCTTACGGTATTTCGTCTCCTTATCCGCTTCATAGCGCTCTCTCACCTCGGCATCTGTGACCGCGACTCTTCCGGCATCCTGATATTTGAACAGGATAGCCTTGCCGTTCATACTGCTGTTTTCTCTGAAATATTGGGCTTTGAGGTTGTCAGGGCTCAAATCCACCTTTGTCGCGATAACCGCTTGGAGCTTTTTCTGAGGTATTACTTCAATAACATATTCTCGGATAGTGTTATAAAACTCCTGATTTTCATTCAGAGTGAGCAGATACTTGGCTGCATCGAAAGCCCCATTGGTTTGAAAAACCTCAAGCCTCAGGACTTCAGTTGGAGGGTTCTTCATCTCGCGTGCTATATCTTCTTCCGTCACTGTTATTCCATACTTGCTGATCTGTTCCTGCAGCAGAATTCGGTTTACAAGCTGTTTCCAGGCAGTCTCTTGCGCATAGATCAGCGTCTGGGGGTCCGTTATCTCTCCACCCAATTGTCCGGAGTAATTCTCCATAACTTTGTCAATCGTCTGCTGATAGGTGTCTAAGCCGACCATTATTCCGTTGACGCTGCCTACAATTTTATCACCTGATCCCTGTGATTTGTCACCAACAAGATCCCTGAGAGACCCACCGGCAGTCTTTACTCCAAAACAGCCCAAGCATACGCTTAGCAGACCGCCGACAAGGATCATTCGCTGTAGTCGCATGGATTCTCCAAATCTGATTATTATTGTGTTTCTTGCATGGTTACTACTATAATTATCAATGCAATAAACCAACTTTCATTGTAGAAACCAAGGAACTATCCTGTCAAGCACTTCCTCATAGCAGCCCCTTAATAGGGTGTCTGAGTTTTAACACATAGGCACAGAGAAAAAAAGAAATCAAAAAGAGTTAAGGAGTAAAAGAGAGATGAACCGGCATGGTGCCTGGATTGCAGACATCTTGTCTGCATTAAGCTGGAGCCAGGAGGACGAAAGCGACAGGATTTCGCTGCTACTTGGCTGGTGAATTAATTCGGAGGGGATAGCTTCTGTTGTTCTTTATTATGAGACAGATACATAGAACAGCAGCATGGCTTCATCCGGAAAGTCAGGATACGCTCCGGGGATGACTTTCATCAGCCGGCAACCTTGCTTCTGGTAGAACTTCACTGCCTGTACGTTGTTATTCTGCGTTTCGATCTTGAGTTCAGTCGCTCCATGCGATCTAGCCCAATCAGTTGCCGCTTTGAATAGCTTCGTGCCGATTCCCTTGCCCCGTCGCAGGGGATCGACCCGTAGATCCCACAGTACCGCAAGATCATCACGTCCTTCCAGCATGTCAACTCCCGGACTCTTCCAAGCTAGCAAACAGGCTCCCGCAACCTCGTCTCCTTCCTTTGCCAGGATCAGACCCCAGTTGCGAGTGTCAAACTGCCTCAGCCAGTCCTCAGGCTTATTTCCCGGGATCGCGTCATAGTCCTTCAGATAGGGTCTATCCAGGGCACGCAGGGTTGTGTTGTAACAGCCGGAATTGTCCTTCGTAAAGACGAGCTCCGCAGTGACTTCAAAAGCTATTGAAATTCCGGAAAGCTCACTTAGTTTGTCCAATGTAGCAGTGATGATCTTCATGTGTTCAGGCTCTTTTTGCCTGTCTTTGTGTCAAGCGAATCCTGAAGCAGGTGAACCATCCTGAGTCCAAGTGGGAGTGCCATCCCGGCTCTCTAAACGGCAGGATCCCGCTTCCACTTTGGGCTGCCGAAATCCGTTCGGCAGAGGCAGCTTTGGCTGCCTTAGTAAGCGAGTTCCACTCGCTGTGGCAAACAGATTTTGCCACCCCTGTTGTGCTCGGTGCAGAGGACTAACAGCTACAGGATGTCGCTGCTACTAAACTGTCCGCAAACCTTTAATTTATTATTATCTTCCGGCTATCCCCTCTCTATCATCTTATGTCATGACGTAAGATGATAGAGAGGGGATAGAGAGATGATGCCGAAAAGACATGAGCCGGGGAGAATCATTTTATGCACTCATTTCTAGCATGAAAACGAGAATTCTCCAGGGATCAATGCGATATTCACCTAAACAACCCCGCGTGAAGCCCATGCACTTCCCGTGTGATTCCCGTGCAAAACATGGGAATCACACGGGATGCGCGTCGGACGTACACGAGCTTAATTGGGTGGATATTTTGATAGATAGGGGTGCAAGTTCGGTATCGTCCGCAGAATGCTCGGAGCTGATCATGAGGTGAAATTAGTTATGAAAATGTCAGACAGTAACTTAGTTTAGACCCGAAAGTCCAGCTTTTCGCCCTTTTTGATCCGGAAGATCCGGGAGCGTAGCAGCGGCATGACGTTCTGAATTGACTGCGGGTCTTTCAGGATAAGCTGATGGCGGTTCTTGAGAAAGCGGTTCGTGTAGTCGTCTTTGAGCACCTGTTCCGTCACGATCACCAGTTGCTGCTTGTGATACATGGGCAGATGTGCGGCATCGAGGCTATCGGTGAAGATGACCTCGGGTTTGGCAGGATAAAAAGCCGAAAGCGAATCCCGCAGAGCGTAAACCGCGAGGCTGTCTCCCGGCGCGGAGATGATCACGGGACGTAAGGGAGCCTTCTCCATGTCCAGCAGATAAGTATCTTTGTTGTGACGATATTGATGGTAATAATGGATCAGATTGTCAGTTCCCTGCCAGATGAACCAGGCAGCGATCAGCACGGAAGCTATCCTGGCGCCTGCTTTGATCTCCTTGAGGAAAGTGAGGTAACCTGAGAGTGCCAGAGGCAGGAGGAAAAGGGTCGTTCCGAAGAAGAATCCGAGGAAAACCTGCATCCCGGAGAGCATTCCTCCCATGTTGACCGCGGAGGAAAGCGCGATGAGGAAGGAGGGGCAGAAATTCACTCCGGTAAAGAGTCCGAGCAGGAAAGCGCTGCGGCTCATCACAGCCCACTTCGGCACCTTGCACTTTTTGCCTTCGCGATGGGTACGGAAGACATTCAGCAAGAGGAAGATCGAGAGCAGGATGTAGGATATTCCTGTAAAGAGACTGCGGCTGACGGGCTCAAGCTTGCCGCCAAAATAGCCGGCAAGCGCGCCAAAAAGAATGTAGGCAATGAAGCGTCCGGCGGAGATCTCCATGAGCTTGCCCAAACTGCGCCAGAGGCTTTTCTTCTCGGACATGAGCCAGGGAAGATAGATCGGAGCGCAGGTCACGAAGCAGACCGTGCCTGTGGAGATTCCCAGGACGAAACCTTCAGCGAGGGCGCTAAACACTAAAAATGAACCTCGGTGCCGATGCCGATCAGCGAATGGTAATCCGGATCGGCGGGTGAAGTCCTCTGGCTCTTTCTGCCAATGTATTCCAGGTGGATCTCGCTGGTGGGATCTGTGCGATAGCTCAGACGGCAGCGGTATTCATCCTGGATCTCAGGGGCGAGATTTACCCTCGCGCCAAGATAGAAAAGAGGCATCAGCCGGTAGTTCGCTTCGGCAAAATAGGCGGATGTATCGGGATGGAAAGCGGCATCGTTGGCGGGGCGTATCTTGGCTCCCAAAAGGACGTAAGAGCCGGCAGAAAGATCGTTGGGGAAGACATATTGGACCTGAGCCCGGGCGTAATTCGAGAGCAGATAGACAGGTTCTCCCGCGTCGGCGAAACAGCTGCGGTTGATATAGGCGCCGGAAGCGATCAGATCAGGAGTCAGGTGGTATCCTAAGCGAAGTTCGGAGATAAGCTGGTTACGATGTTCGGGCAGCATAGCGTCCCAGTCCCGGTTCTGCCAGGTTTCGGAAAGACTGAAATGACCGTTCAGTCCGAGCTTCTTATTCCAGATCGCTCCCAAAACCAGAGCGCTGTAATCATAGTCGATGGTTCTGCCATGAAGCGCTTCATCCATGGGGTGATTCTTGTAATCGTACGCTCCAAAAATGTTCAGACCTGATATTGGGTTAACCCCAAGTTCCGCGTGAGAATAGCCGTCGTAGAGATAGTTGTTCAGTCCCTCGATCGGATCTCCCCAGACCTGGACAGGTTCGGTGTCGAGCAAGCGCAGATTGAGTTCTCCGGAGGTTTTCAGGATGCTGTAGCGATACTCCGCATCGAGGTTTGCCTGATGCATGAACTGCTTCCGGTATTTGACATCGGGGACGCCATCGACCCATTCATAGTTGATCAACATCGCTTCGGCACCGCCAAAAGCGGTCGCGGCATAGTTCGCGCCCCAGGATAGTTCCTGATCGTGATAGTAGTAGCCAAGTTGAACACGGTTGTTGAACTTCTGTTTACGGTTCTCGTTGCGGAAGTTCCACCAGTCGAGGTATTCAGTCACCTCAAAGTTGCTGATGTCGTCGATGGGTGAGCTGACTCCGGCTCGCACGGCAACCCCGGTCGAAGGAGTCGAACCACTCCGCCAGAGGACATCGGTGTTCGCCCAAAAACCTGTCTGAGCCAGGGCAAGGGAAGCGAAGGCGAGAAGCGCAAGGCTTAGTAGATAGCGTTTTGAGGACATACAGCCACGCAATCACCACATTGGGTGCACTTGGTTTGGTCGATTATCGCTTTGTTGTTGGAGTCATAATAGATCGCGTCGCTGGGGCAAACGGCGGAACAATTGGTGCAGCCGTTGCATGCAGCGCGGTCGATGTTATACTCCGTGTGGGTCAATTGCCGGCAGGCAAAGACGGAAAGGAGGATCAGGAGGATGCTCAGCAGAATAACTTTACGTTTCATTGTGCCCCCTCGATCGCACGGTAGGGACAGGTCTTGACGCAGATGTTGCAGTTGATGCAGGTGGCAGCGTCGATCACGGCTTTTTCGCGCACAAGGGTGATCGAACTGGTGGGGCAAACGTAGGTGCATTCTCCGCAACCAACGCATTTGCCACGCTTAACGTTGGGAATGACGACCGTTGCCGCAACCAGCGCTACGGTCAGAAGCAGCAGAACCGCTGTCAGCAGCAACTGCCTGTGTTTCCTGTCGAACACTTTCACAATACCTCACATTCAGATCACTAAAGGGATCTGTGTCTGTCTCTGCTATGGTTGATCAACCTAAATAGGCTGCTATTTCTTGCTTGAGTTTGAGAGTTTCGTTTCCTGCAGTTTCCGCGAAGGTCTCACCACTGTCTTTGAAGATGATCCCCCTCGAGGAATTGATCAGGATGTCCGGATACTCGATGCTGTCTATGGCATTCTCCATCACGGCTTTGAGGTCTCCACCCTGTGCTCCGACACCCGGGATCAGAAGGATGCGTCCTTTGAGCAGAGAGCGCATGAGGCGGAGTTCCTCGATCTGAGTCGCTCCCAGCACCGCGCCGATCTGCGTGGACGGGTATTGCTCCAGCCAGGCGGAGATATGTTCGGCGAGACCGTCACGTTTGAGAAAGTCACTTGCCGAGGGATTGGAGGTCAGTGCCAGCGCGAAGCCGAAGTAACTGTCGTTCGTCAGGATAGGCTTTGCGACATCCGCGCCCATAAGGGGATTGAAAGTGATTGCATCGATCCCCAGATCCTCAAAGAAGGCGCTGACGTAGCCCTGCATCGTGTTGCCGATATCGCCGACCTTGCAGTCCAGGATCACCGGGATCTCAGCCGGAATGTGCTCGACGGTGCGGTAAAGGGCTTCCAGTCCGCGTAGTCCGTCAGCGAGATAGAAAGCGAGATTGGGCTTGTAGGCGCAGGCATTCTCGCAGGTGGCGTCGATGATCCGGCGGTTAAATTCCCAGATCGGGTTTGCTTCGCTGCGCAGATGCTGCGGCAGCTTACCCAGCTCGGAGTCAAGTCCCACGCAGACCAAAGAGCGGGTGCTATCCCACCTTTCACGATACTTAGACCAGAACGATCTTGACGGAGTCTTCCGCATCAGTTTCCTCAAAGCTGACTTTAATGATCTCCTCACCGGAGGTTGGGACGTTTTTGCCCACGTAATCAGCCTTGATCGGCAATTCACGGTGACCGCGGTCGATCAG
>DAOPZE010000019.1:0-5657 GCA_035353255.1 Candidatus Cloacimonadota bacterium | reverse complement strand
TGCTCGATGATCTCATGCGCGATACGATGGATGGTTCTCTCCATCTGCGCTTTGTCCATGATCTGACTTTTGGTCTGCATCCTTCCTCCTCTTACTGGATGATTGCCAGGACGTCGCCTTTGCCAACCGAATCACCGGCGCTGAACGTGATCGCCGCGACTACGCCGTCAAAGGGACTGGGGATATTATTATACATCTTCATAGCTTCGAGAACCAGGACTGTCTCGCCTTTCTTGACTGCGTCGCCGACCTTCTTCTCATATTTGACCAGCATTCCCGGCATGGGGGCGATGATGGAATTGCCTCCGGAAGCTGAGACTGCCGGAGTTGGTTTCGGTTCTGCTTTGACCGGTGCGGGAGCAGGCGGAGGTGTTGGCGCTGCGGGACGCACAACTGGAGCCGTAGGCTTGGGAGCAGCAATGCGAGGCGCTCCGCCTTTCTCATCGACTTCGACCTTATAGTATTCACCATCCACGAAGACGTCGAACTGTCTGATGCCTTCCGTCTTTTCGGGAGCCGCTTTCTCTTGTTTTTCGACCATTTTACCGGCTTTGGCTTTGGCACAAAGATCTTCTTCATGAGCAACCTCTTCCAGCGTCCTGGCTTTCATCTCCGCGGGCATCGGTTCCATCCCGTATTTGATCTTGAGGAACTTCTTACCTGTCACGGGGTAGATGGCATAGATCAGTTCATCGTCGATGTTCTTAGCCAAGTCTTTGGTCTCTTCCTGCACTTTGGCAAGAGCAGGCTCGATCACGTCGCCGGGGCGCACGGTGATAGGCTTTTCTCCGCGGGGATAACCCGCCAGAGCTTTCTTCTGCACTTCCGGATCGATAGGCAGGGTTGTCTTGCCATAGAGGCCGTAGCAGAGGTCTTTGACCTGCTCCGTGATACGCGCGTATTCTCCGTCTTTAGTGTCATAGAGGGCGTTATTCACCGCCTGGATACCTACGATCTGACTTGTAGGCGTGACGAGCGGGATCTGTCCCAGTTCCTTGCGAACCTTGGGGATCTCCTTGAACACGTCGTCCAGCTTGTCCAGAGCATCCATACCCCTGAGTTGATTCACGAGATTGGAGAGCATTCCGCCCGGAGTTTGATGAATGATCACGTCCGTATCGATGATCGAATACTTGGTATTATCCGCGAATTGCAAGTATTTCGGGATGGACTTCTCCATCTCTTTGCCGATAGAATTGAGCAGTTTGATATCAAACCCGGTATCGCGATTCGTTCCCAGGAGAGAGATCACGAGGGGCTCGACCGCTGGATGCGAGGTGCGATAGGCATACGGCGCGACACAGGTGTCGATGATATCGACTCCCGCCTCGATAGCTTTGAAGAGAGCCAGATCACCCATACCACTGGTGAAGTGCGTATGCAGATGAATAGGAACTTTTACGCTTTCCTTGAGAGCGCGCACGAGGTTGTAAGCGTCATATGGCGCTACGAGTCCCGCCATGTCCTTGATGCAAATGCTGTTAGCGCCCATATCCTGGAGCTGTTTGGCTTTATTCACGTAATAATCAACGTTATAGATATCTCCGCCCATACGCTGTTCGGTGAGCGAATAACAGATCGTTCCCTGGAAGTGTTTGCCGTTCTTGAGCACGATCTTGACAGCGGTCTGGAAGTTGCGGAAGTCATTCAAAGCGTCAAAAACGCGGAAGATATCGATGCCGTTGTCGCAGGCTCTCTGAACGAAAGCTTCGACGACGTCATCCGCGTAATTTTGATAGCCCACCAGATTCTGTCCGCGCAGGAGCATGGAGAAGGGGGTCTTCTTGATGTACTTTTTCAGGGTCTTGATACGTTCCCAGGGATCTTCGCCCAGATAGCGGTGCATGGTGTCAAAGGTCGCTCCGCCCCAGACTTCCATGGAGTAGAACCCCACAGCGTCCATCATTTCGGCGACCGGGATCATGTCCTCGGTCCTGCCGCGGGTGGCAAAGAGAGACTGATGTCCGTCTCTGAAACTCAGGTCCTGGATCTTGATGGGATTGTCCGCCTTGGGACGATCCGCCGCATACTGCATCTTGCGCATTTCCAATATGCCGTGCTTATCCATTGTAGCTCCTTTTATCTGCTTCTTTTTATAATTCTGCGTTGAGTGATATCGCGGTATTGCATCGTTTGCTGCCGCGCGTAGAGGCTCCAGGGATTGGAGACCTGAGGCGCTTTCCGCTCCGTATAACCGCACGGTTCGGCTTCATCGGCAAGATATGCCATGACACCGGAGATCGCCGCGATCTGTTTCTTCAGGTTTTCCATCGTTCCGCCTTAAGCCGGGATGTTTCCGTGTTTCTTGGGAGGAAGGCTCTCACTCTTGGTAGAGAGGATCTCCAGGGCGTCCACGAGCCGTTTGCGGGTCTCGGAGGGAACGATCACGGCATCAACGTAGCCACGTGAGGCTGCCGCGTAAGGATTGTTGAAGGCTTCTTCATAGATCCCGATCATCTCGGCGCGCTTAGCTGCCTTATCCTCAGCCGCGTCGATCTCCTTGCGGAAGATGATGTTGGCTGCGCCTTGAGCGCCCATGACGGCAATCTCGGCACCAGGCCAGGAGAAGACCATATCCGCGCCCAAGTGCTTGGAACTCATGGCGATATAGCTGCCGCCGTAGTCCTTGCGGGTCACCACCGTCAGTTTCGGGACGGTTGCTTCAGCATAGCACCAGAGCAGCTTGGCTCCGTGCCGGATGATCCCGTTCCATTCCTGATGCGTGCCCGGAAGATAGCCGGGAACGTCCACCAAACTTACCAGCGGGATGTTGAAGGCATCGCAGAAGCGGATAAAGCGGGTCGCCTTGTCCGACGCATCGATATCCAGGCAGCCTGCCAGTACCGTAGGCTGATTGGCAATAATGCCGATGGTTCTGCCATTGAGCCTGGCAAACCCGATAATGATGTTCTGAGCGTAATATTCGTGAGGTTCGAAGAATTCTCCATTATCAACGATGGAATGGATAACCGCGCGCATATCATAGCTCATGCGGGGATCATCCGGAATGATCTCGTCCAGTTCAGGGCAGATCCGCCAGGGATCGTCGGTAAGCTCCAGCCGGGGTGCGTCTTCCATATTATTCGCGGGAAGATAGCTAAGCAGTCTCTTGATCTGGACGATGGCATCTTCGTCATTCTCGCAGGCAAAATGGGCGTTTCCGCTCTTGCTGTTGTGCGCCATAGCCCCGCCCAGTTCTTCCTGAGTAGTCTCTTCGCCGGTGACTGCGCGGATCACGTCCGGTCCCGTGATGAACATAAAGCTCGTGTTCTTGACCATGAAGACAAAGTCCGTCATCGCGGGGGAGTAAACCGCTCCGCCGGCGCAAGGCCCCATTATGGCAGTGATCTGAGGGATGACGCCACTGGCACGCGAATTGCGGAAGAAGATATCTCCATAGCCTCGCAAAGCATCGACGCCTTCCTGAATGCGGGCACCGCCGGAATCATTGATCCCGACCAGGGGAACGCCGGATCTCAGAGCCATATCCATGACCTTGCAGATCTTGGCGGCGTGCATCTCACCCAGGCTGCCACCCCGGGAGGTAAAGTCCTGAGAAAAGGCAAAGACGGGACGTCCCTCGACCATGCCATGACCGGTGATCACGCCATCTGAGGGGATCTCGATCTTTTCCATACCAAAATTGTCACAACGATGAGTCACAAACATATCCAATTCACGGAATGTGCCTGGATCGAAAAGCAGATCAAGACGTTCACGGGCATTGAGTTTGCCTCCGCTGTGCTGTTTTGCCACAGCTTTTTCGCCACCCAGCGCCAGGATCTTGGCTTCTTTGTCCTTCAGCCTCCGGATCGCATCCTTGGATGATAGCATCTTCGCTCCTTATATCCTATTATCTTATATATAGTTATTTTAGTATCAGACTCAGAATCAGGCTTATCACCAGTCTTGCCCACCTCTGGATTTCGTCAAGCAGGATTTTACCCCACAAGGAACCTGCTCAGTACCCGGGAAGAATAGAGATACAGAATATCTCAGATAAAGGGATGTTTGCCACTCAAGGCACTACGGTTTCGACCTGGGGTTTGAGATAATGCTTACGGAAGAACTTCACGTTGATCTGATAGCTCATGATCTGGGTCAGGAGATATGATGCGATCAGCAGCGCGAAGAAGACCACCTGTGGCTTAAAGATCGTAGCTCTGGGTGAGCCTATCAGCCGGGACAGAATATAGCTCAAACCCGTCAGAAAGGTCATGGTCACGATAGATACGAATAAACCGGCCATATAGCCAAGACCCTCGACACCCGCCGCGATCGGAATGATATTCCAGAGCGTGATAGACAAATACATGACCATTTCCAGAATGATCAGCACCAGTGTGATGACCGCAGGTATCCAAAGCTTCTTCTTTTCCATCTGTTTCTCCTTATATTCCGGGGCAGATCTTTATCCGTCAATCTTAGGATCGGTAGCGTAAAAACAACTCACCCCAAAACAATATAATCAATTCCCCTCCCAAGGGGAATCACGACTCACAGATCTTACCCTGATCAGGTCGCCGTGAACCCTGCCTAACCAGCAAAAAGTATCTCTTTTCTGCGGTTATAATCACAGAAAAGCCGGTAAATCTGTGCTTATAATCTACAAATAATAAGATTGCGCTCGACATCTTACCAGTATAACATGTTTTACTTCATAGAGTTTGGACCATGATCAAGCGATCCGGCAAGATCTACTTCTGGGACAATGCCATCCATAACGCTATCTTCTCTTATTACAGACCGGTTGAGCTCATAGACGACATCGGGAAACTCCGGGAAAACTACATCGTCTCCGAGCTGTTCAAACAGCATGATTACCATGGCTTGATCTCAAAACCTTACTTCTGGCGTTCCAAACATACAGCCGAGATAGATAATCTGGAACTGATGAACGCGCAGATCACCGCCTTCGAGATCAAATGGAACCCGAAGAAAAAAGCTAAGCTGCAAGCATTTCTGAAAGCCTGTCCCGGCGCAATAGTCTCCATCATCAATCCAGAGAACTACTTTCTCAAGCTGTTACAGGATCTGTAGATAGCTATAAAACATCAGGCTCTCTTTCACATCAAGTGGGTTGTAATAATACTGAAGATTACCGGAGGATATGAATCGCTTGTTAAGAATGGAGTTCAAATCGCCGAAGCTGATCCTGAGTTAATCTCCCGTCCTGAAGGGCGATTTAGACTTCATTCGGCAGACGCGGATAGATCATCTCAGGGAGCTTGATCGTTTTGAAGTCCAAGCCGGTATAGAGATCAGCACTACATTTAAGCCTGTTTAACCGGCTTGAACTACAAACTTAAAATGGTTTCCAGGCTCATGATTGAATATCTCCAATATTTACCAAAATTTAGTTCTACCCACTTGATTTGAAAGAGAGCCAAATTTCTCATTAGTCAGTTGAAATAGGATTTGGTTCAGCTCTGTTTTTGCTGGGTTTTGCGGGCATTATAGAGCTTTTCGGTGAAACCGCCATCTTTAAGGAAGGCATCTGCCTGGCCTTTGAGCTGACGGTCCAGGAGGGAGGTCGCTACTCCGATGAGGATCAGGATGGCGTTGGCGGCGATCTCGGAGTAGGTGGAGGGGGGCTTTGTGGACGAGATGGACGATATGGACTGTATGGACGATATGGACTGAGTTGAGATCTCCGC
>DAOPZE010000018.1:0-27167 GCA_035353255.1 Candidatus Cloacimonadota bacterium | reverse complement strand
AGATGATAGAGAGAGGATAGCAGGATGATGCTGATTTGATACCGTGCAGCTTGCCTGGAACGTGGATCAAAGACCGAGCTAATCTTCCCGCGTAGTCACTGATCCCGGAAACAACCCTCTCATGATCCTCTCATGAACCTCTGATCATCCTCTCATGGGACCAGGGGATGATGAGAGGATCGTCAGAGCTTGATCAGGTATCTGTTACCTGGATGAAAGCAAAAACACCGGCATCAGAGAGATGCCGGTGTAGGAGTATATGTGGGAATCAGATCGATGAGCGATCGTTGATTCTAAGCTACTTTCCGTGCGTCAGGAGCTTTTCTACGAGAGTATTGATACGTTTGATCCTGGTTTCCGGACGCTTGGCGTCGTTGATCCAGCTAAGATCCTCTTTCTGATGAGAATAGGAGAAGGCGTCCCAGGCTTTCTGTACATTAGCCTTAGAAAAGGCAATGGCAACGTCTTCCGGAAGCTCGACGACTCGCGGTTCAAGATCGCGCTCAATGGTCATGTGGACAATATCGCCGGCTTTGTATCCGGTTCCATCCCGCAGTTCCGCGTTGAAGACCATCATGTACGCGCCGGCATAGAGTGACAGAGAGCGCCTGAACTTCTTACCGTCGATGGTCAGGACGACCGGAACCCTGGCCTTGGTGCCAAAGATGGCGGGCACGTCAAAATCAAAGATCATATAGGCTGAAGTGGGGTATTCTTCACTGTGGAGTAGAGGTACATCGAGACTGATACGATTGGGGAAGGCGCTGAAATCCTGATTCTTTGGCATCTAAAGCTCCTTAAAAGCTGACGTTACCGATAATATCGCACAGGTTATGTTGTTTTAACAGCAGATATCGATCAAGTCCCTCAAGGCAATCGGTCACGGCGTTGGGGTTGGTAAAATTCGCCGTTCCCAAAGCTATAGCGGAAGCTCCGGCATAGAAGAACTCCAGAGCGTCCTGCCAGGTGTTGATCCCTCCCATGGCAAGGATGGGAATGTCCACTGCCGAGGCGACCTTATATGTATTTGCCAAGGCTATGGGTTTGATCGCCAAGCCGCTATACCCGGCGATACCTTTCCTGATCCTGGATCTGCCTGTGAGCGGATCGATCGCCATACCAAACATGGTATTGATCAGAGCCAGGGAATCTGCCCCGCCTTCCTTCCCTGCCTGAGCGATGGCTACGATGTCCGTGACGTTGGGAGAAAGCTTGATGATCAGCTCTTTCCCGGTCAGTTTCCGCAGGGCTTTAGTTAGGTGAAAGACGGTCTCCGCCTCAACTCCAAAAGCGATGCCTTCATTCTCCACGTTGGGGCAGGAAACATTGACTTCATAAGCATCCGCGCCGCTACATTCTTCAAGATATCGGAGAACCCGGCAGAATTCCTCAAGGGTAGAACCGGAAAAGCTGACTATGAGGGGTACCTTAAGCATCCGGCGGAGTTCAGGGAGGTGGTTCTCGATGAATTCCTCAACACCGGGATTCTGCAAGCCTATGGAATTGAGCAATCCCGCTTCTGTCTCGAACAGCCTTGGAGTCGGGTTTCCTTTCTTGGGAAGCGGCGTTATAGTCTTTGAAGTGTAGGCACCAAGGCGATTCAGATCAAAGAATTGAGCGTATTCAGTCCCGAAAGTGCCTGAGGCAACAGTGACGGGATTGGCAATAGAGAGCTTTCCCAGCCGGGTTTCCAGCCTGTTCATAACAGCTCCCAGCGGATAGTCTCCGCATCGAAGACAGGACCTTCCTTGCAGACACGCAGGTAGTCCCAGTTATCTTCGGTGCCGACCGGGATCGCGCATCCGTGACATACTCCGACAGCGCAAGCCATATAAGCCTCCATCGAGGCATAGTTCTTCAATCCCTTGTCTTTACACATCCCTGCGACTGCTTTGAGCATGGGCTCTGGTCCGCAGGAATAGACGATATCTGCTTTGTATTCGTTAAGGTAATTCTCCAGTCCCTTGGTGACATAGCCCGTCCGGGCTGTGCCTTCTTCCATGAGCCAGTTCTCTTCCGCCTGGATAGTGTCTAAAAAAGTGGTTGCACCGTGCAGATGGATGATCTGGTTGCGTGGAGCGAGGATGCCGCGAAGATAGAGCAAGGGTGGGTAGCCGATCCCCCCGCTGACCAGAACGACTCTGTTGTTTTCAACGAGAGGAAATTCGTTACCCAACGGACCAAAATACTCGATCATGTCGCCTTCGTGGAGGTTGCACAGACTCTGTGTCCCTGTGCCTACGTTCTTGATGATGAAGCTGATCAGTCCATCGTAGACCATGCTGATGCTTATCGGTTTGAAGAGCTTGTGTTCTGAACCGCACATGGCTGGATCACGAAGCTCAAAGAATTGCCCGGGTCGGCATCTTTCAGCCAACCCGGGGTCATTTATGGTCAGTGAGGTATAGAGCGAATTGATGATGGAAGCTCTGTAAATTGGGCTTCTTTTGCAGGTGAGTTCGGACATTTACGCTTCCCAGGTTACCCTGCCTCCGCAAATGGTCTTCACGATCCTGCTCCGGAGTGTTTTACCCAGCCAGGGTGAATTCTTGCTTTTGGAAGCGATATTCTCCGCCGAGAAGTTGCTCTGGGCTTGGAGATCGACGAGAACCAGATCGGCGGGATTCCCTTTGGCTATCTCATTGTCAGGAAGATTCAGCAGCTTCGCTGGAGCGGTGCTCATCACTTCAACGAGACGTTCAAGGGTCAGCTCTGACTTCTGAACAAGCTGATCATAGAGAACCGGGAAGGCAGTCTCGAAGCCGATCACTCCGAAGGGAGCATGATCGAACTCACGCTCTTTCTCGAAATCAGCATGAGGAGCATGGTCTGTAGCGACGCAATTGATGTGGCCGTCGCGCAGGGCTTTGACAAGAGCGTGGCGGTCTTTCTCCGGCCTCAAAGGTGGCTTCATCTTTGCGGAAGTATCGAAGGTCAGACACGCATCCTCAGTCATGGTCAGATGATGAGGAGTCACTTCGCAGCTGATATCCAGCCCTTCCTTCTTCGCCAGGCGAACCAATTCGATCGATCTGGCAGTGCTGATGTGGGCAACATGTAGTCTGGTCTTAGTGCTATGAGCAAGCATGATGTCCCGTGCGATAATGATCTCTTCTGCCAGAGCTGGTATTCCGGAGAGACCAAGCTGAGATGCAACCTTACCGGCATGGATCTGTCCCTTCCCAGCCAGATTGTAATCCTCGGGATGAATGATGACGGGAAGATGGAAGTTTGACGCGTACTTCATACATGATTGCATCAAACGGGCGTTCTGCACGCAGTTCCCGTCGTCGGACACGGCGATGATGCCTCCGTCCTTCATGGTCGCCATTTCGGAAAGCTCTAGTCCCTCCAGTTTCTTGGTCATGGCGCCGATGACATAGACGCGGCAAAAGCCAAGATCCTTGGCGCGGCGCTGGATATATTCTACTGTGGCGATATTATCTACTACTGGCTCGGTGTTGGGCATGGTGCAGACGCTGGTAAATCCGCCTTTGGCTGCGGCTTTCGTACCGGTGATGATGTCTTCCTTGTATGTCTGCCCGGGATCACGGAGGTGGCAATGCAAATCAACGAATCCGGGGAAGACGTGCAAACCGGAGGCATCAAGAGTTTCAGCCTCGGTGCAATCGATCTTGGGTGCAACTTCGAGGATGAAGCCACCCTCAATGAGGATCTCCATAGGCTTGATCTCGCCTTTGAGGTAAACTTGCGCGTTTTTAATAAGTGTTTTCATGGTTCCTCCCTTTAAGCCTTTCCACCGAGAATTAAAAACATCAGTGCCATACGCACGGCTACTCCGTTCGCAACCTGTTCCACGATGATGCTCTGCTGGCTGTCGGCGATCTCAGGCAGGATCTCAATACCACGGTTCATCGGACCGGGATGCATAATCAGGGCGTCCTTCTTGGCAAACTTGATGGTGTCCTTTGAGAGGACATAGTGCTTGGAGTATTCCTCGAGGCTTGGGAAGAGCCCTTCGGTCTGGCGTTCGAGCTGCATACGCAGTCCCATGACAACGTCCGCGTCCTTCAAAGCTGTTTCCAGATCATACTCGACCCTGCATCCATAGATCTCTTCCATAGAGCCGGGCATCAGCGTTCTGGGTCCACAGACAGTGACCATGGCACCGAGCTTTTTCATCCCGATAAGATTTGAGCGCACCACCCGGCTATTGAGGATATCGCCTACGATGGTCACTTTCAAGCCTTCAAGACTTCCCAGCTTTTCCCAGATGGAAAAGATATCGAGGAGAGCCTGAGTCGGATGCGCGTGTCTGCCGTCTCCACCATTGATCACAGGTTTACCGGAATACTTGTGTACGAGCTGAGGACTGCCGGGGCTGCTGTGTCTGATGCAATAGAGGTCGATACCCATAGCATTCAGTGTATAAACTGTATCCTGCAGGCTTTCGCCTTTCTGCAGGGCTGAGATTGATGCCTGAAAACTCACTACGTCTGCCGAGAGACGGCTGGCTGCGAGTTCGAAGGACATTCTGGTGCGGGTGCTGTTTTCGATGAACAAGGTACAAACAGTCTTGCCACGAAGGGTGGGGATCTTTTTGTACTCACGAAGGTTGATCTCTTTCATTCCTTTAGCTGCTTCGAGGATATACATGATCTCTTCAGCGGAATAATCATCAAGATCGAAGACATTACGTCCTAAGAATTGTGGTGTGTCTGTCATATTCACTCCTTTCCACCTCTCTGGGTCAGATTAAAGGCTAGATTTCTTCCCACTCTACAAATCACCGCATTTAGTCAAGCTTAATTTCAGACGATCCCTGACTGACAATTTTCTTGACTGATTTGCCTTATCCAAATAGAATGAGCGAAAGTATAATTCACATAGGAGTAAGTTATGAAATATGCCGTTATTCTGACTTTGGCAGTTATGCTTGTGCTCACAGCTTGTGCCGCGCCCCGCCAGAAGCTCAGTCCCCAGGCGAATGTCGCGCTTAAAACTGCTAACGTCTATTACGCTCAGAAGGACACAGACAAGGCTCTTACCTATTACAATCAAGTCCTTGCCGACAACCCCAACTATGTCATCGCCCTACGCCGCGTTGGCGACATCAATCTTTATATGGGCGAATCCATTCCTGACAAATCCATAGAATACAATAAGATCGCCTACGAGAACTATAAGAAAGCCCTCGATGCGTATGCCACTTTCACCGAAACCACCGATAATGACGTCATAGACAAACGTGACATCTCCAAGCGGAAAGACAGCGCCTGGGTCCGTATCTTCAAGGCTGCCGAAAGCCTCCAGACCGCCGGTAGTTCCAGAGAAGCCCTCGCTGCCTATGACACCGCCTATCAACTCGACAAGACCAGATACGAGCCCCTCGTAAAGATGAAAGAGATCTATGTCAAAGACCTCAAGGACAACACCAAAGCCGAGCAGATCATGCTCCAGCTCTATCAGACCAAGCCGGAAGATCCCATCATCATTCAAGAACTCGCTGCTTTCTATTATAACTCCCAAAGATACAATGACGCCCTCGTGTATTTCGAGAAAGCCCGCAAAGCCAATCCAACCGACGTCAACAATCTGATGAACATCGCCTTCTGCTACACAGAGCTCAAGGACTATCCCAACGCTTTGATCGTCACCAACGATATTCTCAATATCGCTCCTGATAACGTCGAAGCTCTGAGCAACGCATCACAGATCGCCTTCATGATGAATGACGACAACGCCAGGCTTGACTATCTCAAGCGCCTGCTCTACATCCGCGACAACACGGACGATTACACTGCGATCTGCGCTCTGTTCAGCAAGAATAAACAGTATATCGACATGCTCAATTATGCTGAAAAGTGGTACAAGTACGATTCCACCAGCAAGTATGCCGTTCAGTTCCTGATCCTTGGCGCTCAGCAGACCAAGAATAAGACTCTTGAAAAGAAATACTCAGACATTCTCAAGAATATGTAATCCGAAAGGATAGATTTGATAAGCCTGTCCTTGTTCACACGGGGACAGGCTCTTTTTTTATGAATCAACGGCTCGCGTACTTCTATACAGCATTGACCATCCTGGCATGGTCGACCGTTTCCACCGCGTTCAAGATCAGCCTGAGAACCCTGACGCCACTGGGACTGCTCTTCATCTCATCCTTATCAGCGGTGACCGTGCTGGGTATTGCCCTTTATTTCAGGAAACCAAACCTCGGATCAAGCGAAGATCCCGGTCCCTGGAAAAACCTGAAAATGTCCCTGATCCCCGGGCTGCTGAATCCTTTCCTCTATTACCTGATGCTCTTCGCCGCGTATTCTCTCCTGCGTGCTCAGGAAGCACAGGTTCTGAACTACACTTGGGCGATCGTGTTGTCGGTAATGTCCGTGATCTTTCTGGGTGAAAGATTCCGTATGAAGGACGTCCTGGCTTTGCTTCTGAGTTTTCTTGGTGTCATCCTCATCTCTTCTAAGGGAAGTTTTAGCGGGCTGGCATTTGATAATCCGCTCGGTTCGCTTCTGGCGGTATCGACCTCGATCGTTTGGGCAAGCTATTGGATCATCAATCTCAAGGACCGCCGTTCTCCGGCAGTCAAGCTGTTCTACAATTTCCTGATCGGCTTGCTGGCAATTTCCTTGCTGGTCATCGGTAAAAGCATCTCTGGTTCCTGCGAGCTGTTTGTGAACCCGGCAGGCTCACCTCTGATCGGTATGATCGGTGCGGTCTATGTCGGTATCTTTGAAATGGGACTGACTTTCCTGCTCTGGTTCAAGGCACTTTCACTCACGGAAAACACCGCCAAGATATCCAATTTGATCTTCGTCACTCCCTTCGTATCCCTGATCTTCATTCAACTGATCCTCAAGGAGCCGATACATCCCGCGACACTCGCCGGATTGATCCTGATCGTAGGCAGCAATCTCTTTCAGAAACTGACCCGCTGAGCTAGAACAAAGTAAGCTGTTGATTCTCTTCAGCTTCCGTCGTTGCCAGTTTGTTCACCCCCAGACCCAACAGCCTGATCTGTCTGCTGCTGTCCCAATGGCTGACCAGGAGTTGCTGTCCGAATTTGTATAGTATCTCAGGATCGTTGGTTAGTTGGGGTAAGGGACAGATCCTGGTAATGTATTCGAAATTATCATACTTGAGCTTCAAAACGATCGAACTGCCTGTGATACTTTTGGTGAGCATTCTCCCCGCGAGTCTCTGAGAGATGGACTTCAGGGCTTCGAGCAGTTCATCGATGCTGCTGATATCCTTATCGAAGGTATGTTCGCAGCTGATCGATTTGGGTTCCCAATAGGTGATCAACTCACGGTTATCGATCCCCCGCACGACCTGATAGTAGAACATCCCGACCTTCCCAAACCGTTTCAGCAGATCTTTGAGCTCCCACTTGAAGAGGTCTGCCCCGTTCATGATCCCCAGCTTCTGCATTCGTGCCGCGGTGACTCTCCCGATCCCGTGAAACTTTCCGATGGGCAGGGAAAAGAGGATCTCCTGAGCCCGTTCAGGGGGGATGAAAACCAAGCCGTCAGGCTTTTCCAGATCCGAGCCGATCTTTGCCAGAAACTTGTTATAGGAGACGCCTGCCGAGCAGGTCAACCTGGTTGTTTCCAGCACTTCCTGTTTGATCCTTCTGGCGATAACCACCGGATCTGCTTCGCCGATCTTATTCTCGGTCACGTCCAGATAGGCTTCATCCAGAGACATCGGCTCAATGATATCCGTATAGCGCGCAAAGATCTCTCTGATCTGAGCCGTGATCTCCTTGTATATTCCGAAAGTGGAATGCACGAACACAGCCTGCGGACAGAGCTTCCAAGCCTGATGCGAGGACATTCCGGAATGAACCCCGAATTTCCTGGCTTCATATGAGCAGGTCGAGACAACCCCACGCCCGTTCGGGTTTCCTCCCACGATAACGCACTTGCCCCGGAGTTCCGGATGTTCCCGGATCTCGACTGCGGCAAAATAGGCATCCATATCGACGTGAATGATCTTTCTCGGCATCCGGGCAAGCTCCGCGGAAATCGCTTTGAAGTCAAGCGGAATATAGCATCATGACCGTTAATACCAACCGGATCATCGATGCGGTTCTCTATACTTCCCCCCTCATGCCTCTGGCTACGGTGACCGTATGCCTCCCGTACGATCACCGTATGATACCCGTACGGAATTCGGGAAGGATACAGAATGAGTTCAGGATGGATACAACTATGACATATCGTAACGAAAGGGAAGAGACAGATTCCGGTTGAGGACATTAGCAGATATGTGATCAGCAAAAATGAGACGCGCGCTCTCCTCAGATTCATAGGAATAGAAGAAGTGTGAGCTCCTGACCGGGTAGTTCACACCAATATAAGAAAGAGCCGTCCGGAGACGGCTCTTTTAGTATAGGGCTTTATTAATACGAGTTATCTCTTTTTGGTCAGGTGTTGCAAGGACGTCTTTTCTTTATGTGTGAGCTGGTATGTCTCGACGACCAGGTTGCTGGCAACGAAGATCGAGGAGTAGGTACCGAAGAAAAGACCCAGGCACATGGCAAGAGCAAAGTCATGGATCACGCTTCCGCCGAAGAAATATAGGGAAGCAGCGGTGAACAGAGTTGTCAGAGCAGTGATCACAGTTCGGCTAAGAGTGGAGTTGATAGCTTTATTGAAAACGACATGATAATCATCTTTTCGGTTGGCTTTCAGATCTTCACGGATACGATCGAACACCACGATAGTGTCATTGATCGAGTAACCCACGATAGTCAGCAACACAGCTATGATCTGAATCGTGATCTCCTTTCCGGTGATCGCGAAGATGCCCAGAATGATAAAGACATCGTGGAACAAGGCAAGAATTGCCATAATACCGAATGTCAGCTCGAATCTGAACCACACGTAGATGATCATCAGCGCAAGAGAGATCAGCACAGCAAGCAGGGCTTGGGTGCGAAGTTCTCCTCCGACTTTGGGTCCAACCACGTAAATTTCCTGGATAACATCCTTATTCATGTCGCGACCCTTGACGTATTCGGGCAGCGATGCCTTGATCGTGGAGATCAGGAGATTCTTGGTCTCTGTGGATGTATCTTTCTTGGAGTCACGGCTCTTGATCTTGATCTGGAAGATGCCGTTCTCCATATCTCCAATATTCTGGATCTCCGCGTCTGCAAATCCCTTCTCCTTGAGAATTGTACGCAGATGATCAATATCCAGAGCCGGAACTTGGGGGTCGGCGCTTTTAAGATTGACTGTGGCGGCGACACCACTGGAGAAATCGATGCTCCAATTCAAACCATTGACGATTATCCCGACCAATCCGGCAAGGATGAACACCAAGGAGAAAGCATATGCATAGTAGCGGCTTTTAACGAACTGTATGTTAGTATGTGCAAATAATCTCATTTCTCGCTCCTCAAATGCTCAGGTTCTTTTTAACGCCCGTAAGGATGAAGGTATCAGTCATCCAACGGACAAAAACGATCGCGCAGAATATCGAACCAACGATACCCAGAGCAAGGGTGACGGCAAATCCACGGATGGGGCCGCTACCAAAATTGTACAGAACAGCCGCGGCGATCAGAGTCGTGATCTGGGAGTCCCAGATAGTCACTGCGGCACGTTTGTAACCGGCATCATGTGCGCTGCGGGGAGTTTTGCCGATCAGCAGTTCTTCCCTGATGCGCTCGAAGATCAGCACGTTGGCATCGACGGCCATACCGATGGTAAGGATGATACCAGCAATACCGGGAAGGGTAAGGGTCGCGCCAAGCGCAGTCAGCATCGCCAGAATGAATCCAACGTTGAAGATCAAAGCGACATCGGCGAGCAGACCGGAAACCTTATAATAGAGGATCATGAAGAAGGCAACCAGGAGGATACCAACGATACCGGCAAGCTTACCGGAAGCGATGCTGTCTTCTCCGAGGGTTGCGCCGACGATCACAGTATTGATCGGTTTGATCGGAGCGACAAGATTACCTGTATTGAGAACGATGACCAGATCCTGAGCTTCCTGCTGGGTGAATGAACCGGTGATCTGAGCGTTGCCACCGCTGATCCTATCCTGGATCATGGGGGCGGAATAGACCATGGAGTCCATCACGATCGCGAGACGGCGCTGGATGTTGTCACCCGTGACAGTCTCAAACTTCTGAGCTCCGGAACGCTTGAGCGACATGGAGATATATGGTTTGTTGGCGATCTTGATATCGGTAGAGCTGGAAGAACCTATCTCCACTTTGGCTTTGGCTAGATCGGCACCGGTAAGTTCAGCTTCGGAAAGCAGGACATAGATATCTCTGTCATCTTTGGGATTCTGAGAATCAGGCTTGCCCAAAGAGATCTGGAATCCGGCGGGCATCAAAGCCTTGAAGGTGCTGTCCGCAAGAACTTTCTGCAGCATATCCACTGAGTCGTATTGGACTTTATAGCCACCATCGGATTGGTGGATCAAACTGGCAAACACGCCCTTGGACTGCTTCAGGCTGTCAGCTTTTGTGCTGTCAGCTTTGGCAAGAGCCTTTTGATCTTCCTTGGCGAGCTTGGCAAGAGCTGGGAAGCGATTGAGATTCTGAGTGACCGCGCCATCGATGGCTTGCAGGACTTGAGTGGCATTCTCGTCTGTCGCGACAAGCTTGAATTCCAGAATGGCGGATTGACGGATCAGTTTCTCGGCTGCTTCGAAATTGCTGACGCCGGGCAACTGGACCATGATCCGGTCGTTACCCATTTTCTGAATTATAGGTTCGGCAACACCGAACTGGTCAATACGATCACGGATGATCATAATATTCTGATCGAGGGCACTCTTGACTTCCTCTTGAGTAAGCTTGTTCTGGGAATTGTCGATCTCCAGGAGAATTTGCATTCCGCCTTTGAGATCCAGACCTAGCTTAAGCTTTTTAGAAGCCCACCAATCCGGGAGATTGGGGATTGCCAGTGGAGCCAGATAAAATGCAGTTACGCATACAAATAAGGCTATTGATAAACCGCGCCAGGAAAACTTCTTCATGGGCTATTGCTCCCTTATACTAATTTCTTTATATCTAAAATAATGATTACCCTCACCAAAACTCTGGAGGGGGCTCTTTCGTCAAGTCTTTTATTGACCGCTTAGCTTACGGACAGATTCAGAGTTCGGGTTGCTATCACTTCCCCGGAGTCGGATTATCCGGCTTGAAACCTACAGGACGATTCTCCTGCTGACCCTGGACTTTGATCTCTCCAAACTGGCTTTCAAAACCGTCGATATTCTTTTCCAACGCCTGCAGGAACTGCTTGGCATGCTGGGGTGTCGTTACGACTCTCGTGTAGATCTTGGCATCGGGGATGCCTGGGAGGATGCGACCAAAATCGATAATGAACTCCGAAGGAGAATTCGTGATCAGGAAGAAGTTCGAATAGGTGCCTTCTCCTACTTTCTCGTCGATCTTGATGTTGATCTGGTTTTGAGGTGGTTGCTGAGACATATATACTCCTTAATAAAGTGGATCTTAGTTACTATTCGGCAAGAGCTGCGTCGAGCTTGTCGATGTGGATACAAATCCCTTGCCTGCGTATTTTGTCAATGACATTCCGATAATGCAGAGAAACAGAACATAAGTCCGCGTTTCCGATGATGATAAGCTGTTCCCTTGAGCGGCTGACAGCGACATTGAGCTTGCGGTCTATCGCGCCATCCGATGATAAAGATTCCACAGTTCTCAGATCGGTGCTGCTCTTCAGGGGTAGGGTCAGGATCATGACCTTGCGTTCTGATCCTTGAAAACGTTCCACGGTATCGATCGTTATATCTTTAAACTTGGATGGAAGTTCCTGCCATAAACAGTGGATCATGGCACGGTAGGGGGCGATTATTCCCACTTCCTTACCAACATCTTGTAGCGAACCAGTCGTTTCAAGGTGTTCCAGAATTGCCAGAATTGCCTTAGCGTGTAATAGATCATAGTGATTCTGGGAAGTGACAGGGCAGTCTATCCAGATGACCCTGTGGCTCAGCAGAGACCCTCTCCCGGGAGCAACTGCTTGCTTCTGGCGATCAGAGGCGCAGATCAAACGGTTATCGTAGTATTCATTGACCAATTCTGCGATATCCTCGTGCATTCTATAATGAAGAGAAAGCATGCTGACCGCTTCTGTCCAGCCATTGACGATACACAAGCGATAGAGTCTTTCCATAAGGGATTGGTTGAAGGTTGTGTAGCAGAGTTTCTCCAGGACAGGAGAAATAAAGTGATAGCTGTTCGCGGATTGGGCAGTGATCGGAGGGAGCTGGTTCTGGTCACCGATCAGGATGGTCTTCCCGGCTTTGGCGATTATGCCCAGGATGCTGGGCTCGATGATCTGAGAAGCTTCGTCGATGATCAACTCATCAAAGTGGGTTATCTGGAGAAAATCGGTGATCCAGCTGTTGCAGCTCTGCACCGTGGAAAGCCAGATACGGTTGGTTCTGATCACCGAGTTGATCTCTTCATAAGACTTCCCCTTGATCCGCTGACTCAGTAGCTCAATCTCTACGCTTTGTGAAGCTCCCGTACGTATGAAAGGGATGCCAGCCTGACTGAGATGGTTGCAGATCTCATCAACGGCTCGGTTAGTAAAACTCAGGATCAGGAGATTCTTGTTCGTATGAGAATACAGATCACTGATGTAGCCTTTGAGGAGTCCTGAAGTCTTCCCAGTTCCCGGAGGACCCTGGATCACGAAATAGTCTTTCGCAGATTTTATCCTTTCGATTAAAGCCTCGATACTGCAGTCCCGGGCATCATGCAATGCAGTAAAGCGGGGTCTGTTAACCCCCAGGAAGGTAGAGCGGATCTCTCTGCTACCGCTGAGGAAGGTCACGATCGATGCCAGTGGGGTGAAAAGCATGGTCTCCAGAACATCATGCTCCAGACACCACAGATCTTTCCCGAGCATACTACTTGTATTCTTCACTCCGCCACGGATCGTCACGGTTAGGCTATCTTCCTCCAGGGAATTGATCACGCCCCGGAAGATCTGTTGATTCTCGATAGGTTTTGACTGACGATACATGACTATGATATCGCCCAAGCGGAAATCGTCCACGTATCCTGTGCCGGTTCTAAGGAGTCTGATCAAGTTACCTGCACAACTCTGGATCGTTAGATCTGTAATGATCTTATAGCTGTTTTGCTTTTGCTGCTTACTTTCCTGCCACAGGGCGTTATGCCCATATATGCTGTCGTCTCTGTCGCGGTTGGATCCTGTTTTGACATACCAGGCCTCAAGAATGATCCTCTTGACCTGCTCCAGGAACCACTCATATTCGTGATCCTCCAGCTGGAGCGTGAAAGCAGTAAAGTCCTGCATCTTCTTTTTTTGAATGGGATTGTCGCTCAGATCCGGACCCGTCCGAAGATAGTCGAAAAATGGACGCGGGTCTTGAGAAAGTTGGCGCATGATCCCTACGATCCTATTGCGGCACATGATCAGGTCTTGTTCTAAGGCAATATAATTCTCGACGAATCTGGCAGGATTCTCCTGGGAAGCAGAATAGAATATCGCGCTCCCCCCAAGATTAGCTCTCCCGAAACAATTGCGTATGATCATATTGTAGGCGATAACCTGCATCTGTTGTGGTTTCCAGGTATTGATCGCCGGTGGCTTACCGCTCTTGAGTTCGACCACCCAATACTTGTCTTTTTGCTTGTACAGAAGATCCAGACGTCCCTGTAAGCCATACTGCGGACAGATGAAAGATGGCTCCAGCATGATCTCGGGACTGCCAAGATTCTTGATGAAGCTCTTTAACTGGGGCAGATGATCTTTCTCAATCGTCTTGTAAACATTCAATGCCGTATCAAGCTGCAAGGCTACCATGCTAATCGAGTTCGTGGCAAGGCTACTCCGGAAGAGATCGTTATATTCGGCTTCAGGATCGCTGATCATCTCATCGAAGATGTGATTCACAGTTTGACCCAGCAACATCTTATCAGAACTTGGCTCTCTGAACAAGCGGCTAAGAACATAAGATTCAGGATTGGACTTGTTATTGGAAAAAGCCTCTGATAAGGAAGAAGCGTCGAGCAGGAAATCCGGCTCCAGAACGATCAGGGTGTTAGGATTGGAGATATACAGGTTTTCCCCGGAGGAGGACTGCGAAAGATTCAGGCAGCTTAGCACCGCGTTCTTCCAGATGCACCTGCCAAGCAGGCTCCAGCGTCTTCCCTCGTTGTTCATGGTCAGATCATTGTAAAGAACGATCGAACACATTTGTCCATCTTCGCCACAGACGCACAGCTTCAAGCCTGTCTCGCTTCTTTCGTCCTTTGTGACCATCCAGCTGTCCACAACCGCATTGAAGCTATGCTTCTTGCTGTTGGCTCTTGGGAGAAAAAGAGCAGCGGAATTTGCATTCAACCAGTCCGTAAGAGCCTGCGGTGCATGTTCCTCATAGAATAGCTCCAACAACCTGCTCAGTACCAACAGCCCGGATGAGAACAGACTTTCGGGGACTTCGTTCATTTCCTCATGGGCGATCTTGTTACATAGGATCCTTAGTTCATTTGCCTGAGAGACCATCTGGGAAGTCAGATCCAGACGCTCGTGGACATACTGCATCCTGGCGAATAGACCGGTAAAAGCAGTTTTGCTGTCCGCACTCATATCCTTGTAAACTGCCTCCAGGATCTGCCGCAAGGATATCATACGTGAAACCGTGCCGCCAGAATCCGCGGTCAGTTCCACTAGTCTGTCATAGAAAGCCTCAGCCTTGGTCATTTACTTTTCTTGATTCCGAATATGTTAGCCTTGATCCAGTTCCAATTCAGGTAGATATGCACCAATCCGAGGATCAGGAAAGCGATTCCGCAGGTCTCGTGCAGTTCATAGACATTCTTCTCAAGTTTCATGAGAATAAGAGTAGTGATCATGATCAGGAAGAGTATTGCCATGATAGGATTAATGATCTTCAAGAGCTTGATTTTCATCGTCTGTCTCCTTATTTGTAGTAAAGAATGCTGTGATAAACTCATGTATATTAAATACCTCGAGGTCGTCTATACCTTCACCCACACCTATCAGCTTCACAGGTAGATTCAGGTTGTGCTTCAGATTGAATATGATCCCGCCTTTGGCTGTACCGTCGAATTTGCTCAATACCAAGCCGCTCAGAGGGATCACTTCGTTAAAATGCTGTGCCTGCGAGATAGCGTTCTGACCTGTCGTAGAATCTACCACCAGAAGCACCTGATGAGGAGCTTCGGGGATAAGCTTTTTGATGGTTCTGTCGATCTTGCTGAGCTCTTTCATCAAGCTGTCCTTGGTGTGCTGCCTTCCAGCGGTATCGATCAGAACCACATCAATTCCCTTAGCCAGGGCTGAACTGATCCCGTCGTAGATCACCGAAGCAGGATCACCGCCTGTCTGGCTTTTGACCATTATGGCTCCGGATCTCTGTGCCCAGATCTCCAGCTGCTCGATCGCTGCCGCGCGCCATGTATCTCCCGCGACGATCATGACTTTCTTACCCTGTTGTACGAGTTTATGCGCGATCTTTCCGATCGAGGTGGTCTTCCCCACTCCATTCACTCCCACAAAAGCCATGATATAGGGCTTTGCGTCTATCTCTTCAAGTATATTCTCGGTTTCATTATTGTCTTTCAGGAGGATCTCCTGCATGATCTCCTGGAGTATCTCCTGAACCCTGCTCACCTCCGTGACTTTCTCAAAGCGGATCTTTTCCCGGAGTTGCTCGACGATCAACTGGCTCATTTCAAAGCCCGTATCACTACGCAGAAGGATGTCCTCGATCTCTTCCATCAGTTCTTCATCGACTTTCCCCCGCAAGCTGATAGCTTCGGCAATTTTGCCCAGGAATCCGCTTTTGGTCTTGGCAAGTTTTTGCCGCAAGGAACGCACAATACTCAGCATCAATCTCTCTCCGTCACGTGATTATTATTGACATGATGTCGATGTCGGATATTTTTGTTATACGTATTTTAGTCAATAGAAATCTATGAGGATAATGATGGATAAACGCACATTTAAGTCAGAACAGCTTTTGATCCTGATCCTGCCGGTGCTCTGCAGCCTGCTGGGATTGACCCAGGGCAGCGGTAATCCGCTGGACGCTCCCAGGAATGGTATCGGACAGAGCCAGATATACCTGGCGACAGGGATCGTCACCGCGATCATAGCTCTATTTGTTTATCTGCGGTGGATCTACCCGGCGTTGATGACCGTTGTGATCATGCCATTGATATTCTCGTTGCTGATCGTCACCCTGACTCCCGAGAAGATCTCTCTTTTCATGCTCTATCCTCCGATCTTTCTCTTCACGCTGATGATCTTTCTGGGCTTGAAGTATATATTCTATCTTCCGGCATTGCTCAGATTCCGCACGATCCTCTTTTCCCTTTACGCGGGAGCTTCATTGACTCTGTATTTTCGCATTCAGTACCTCTTTATGAAAGTCCCTCCTGAAGCAGGATTCTGGGTGAACCGCTTCGTTAATTCCCTCCTGCTCTATATCTTCATTGCACTGGGTATATCCATCGCTGATATGTTTATTACTCACAGAGAAGTAAAGAAGCTGCAGGCAGAGCGTCGGGAAGCGATTCTGAACGATGAGATCGATGAGGACGACGATGATCTCTGACGCGGATTATTTCATGATCGTACCATCAGAAGAACCTCTTGATCTACCATCTGTCTTTGGGAACAGCAATCCCGTCTATATTGAGATCGGCAGCGGTAAAGGCGAGTTCATCTCCGGTTATCCTGTTTTTCATCCGGACTGGAATTTCATTGGCTTTGAAGTTCGTGGTAAACGCATCCGCAACTGCCTGAAGAAACTCGATCCGGTCGTAAACCCCAATGTCCGCCTCGCCGAAGTAAAGGTAGATGCCAATATCAGCAAGATCCTGCTTCCCGAAAGCATTTCCGGGGCTTATATCCAGCACCCTGATCCCTGGCCAAAGAAACGGCACTTTCGCCGCCGGCTAATCCAGCAAGACCTGCTGAACTCCCTGGCTACGATCCTCAAGCCCGGAGCACTTCTGCAAGTTTCAACTGATCATCAGGAATATGCCAACTGGATCGTTGAGGAGTTCCTAGCCAATCCTTTCTTCGAATCGATCTATGACAATCCCATGCAGGAACAGCCCATTCTGGACGAACATATTGTCACTTGGTTCGAACGGGAGCAGAAACAGCTCGGTTATTCACCTTACTATATGATGTACAAAAGAGTATAGACCCGGATAAGGAGTCATTAGATGTATCAGTTTAGCGAGAATCAGGAAATCAACCAAATGCTCAACCGGGTGGTGAAAAGCATCACAACCCTTGCGGAAAGCCAGGTCCAGCATATTCGCAGACTCACCAAGATCGGGGTCGCGTTGTCTTCAGTCACTGATCTGCATCAGATATTTGATATGATCCTCGAGGAAGCTATCGCGTTTACCAATGCCGATGGCGCTACGATATACCAGGTCTCAGAAGATAAGAAATACCTTGATTTCGAGGTTCTCTTCAACGGCACCATGGGCTTACGTCTCGGAGGTGCCAGAGGTCCAGTCGGCTGGCCTTCCATTCCCCTGTACGATGAACAGGGAAATCCTCGCCTGCAAAACATCGTGACCAACGTCTTTCACCTCAAGCGCAGCCTCGTTTTTGAGGACGTTTATGAGACCACTGAGTATGACATCTCCGGCACCCGAAAAGCTGACGCGGATCATAACTATCGTTCCCGATCGATGCTGACAATCCCCTTGAAGAACCATGAAGATGAAGTTCTCGGGGTGATCCAGATCATCAATGCCATGGACAGCAAACATAATGTCACCAAGTTCGACGAAGAACACCTAACCATGCTCAATTCCCTGGCGTCCCAAGCCGCGATCGCGCTATCCAACCGCAACCTGATCGAAGGCTTGGAAAGCTTGTTGATGCAGTTCATGCGCTCCATTGCCACAGGCATCGAACGCAAATCAAAGTACTCCTCCGATCATATCATGCGGGTTGCCCAATTGACCGATATGATCGCCGCCAAGATCAACGCTGCCGAGGGCAAGGTGCTAAATGGCAGGCATTTCACCGATGAGGAGCTGAAAGAGCTCTCTATGGCGGGATGGATGCACGACGTCGGTAAGATCATTACTCCCGAATTCATTATGGATAAAAGCACCAAGCTGGAAACCATCATGGACCGTATCAATCTGATCAAACTTCGCTTCGAAAAGGTCGAACTGCTCCTTAATCTCCTGGCTTCCACTCTGCCGAAGCACGAATTCGGTTACTTCGTGAAGACTAATTTCGGGGACGATCAGACTCCCGACCAGATAATCCCCTGGTTGATCGAACAATTCCTCTTCATCCAAAAGCTGAATGTGGGCGGTGAATTCGTTCCCGATGCCGATATCGAGCGCATTGAACAACTTGCTAAGATCAGGATCCAATATGCCGGCAAAGAGTACTATCTCATCAGCGAAGATGAAAAAGCCAACCTGCAGATCAGGCGCGGAACCCTCACTTCCGACGAGATCAAGCAGATGAGCGCGCATGTTTCTGTCACCTGGGATATGCTCTCCCAGCTAACCTTCCCCAAGAAGTATAAGAACGTCGCCTTCTATGCTGCCACACACCACGAGAAGCTCAATGGACGGGGCTACCCCAGAGGCTTGACTGCCGACGATCTGCCCATCCAATCCCGGATCATAGCCGTTGCGGACATATTCGAAGCTCTGACTTCTGCTGACCGTCCTTACAAGAAAGCCAAGACCTTGAACGAATCACTACGAATCCTGGCATTCTGCGTCAAAGACGGTGATCTGGATGCTGATCTGGTTGATTTCTTCCTCGATTCCGGTTTATACCTCGATTTCGCCAAGAAGTTCATGGACCCGATCTACATAGACGAAGTCGATATCGCCTCTCTCAAAGCACTTTACCACAAACAGCAGTCCTGACTATTGGATCGAAACCCTCTAACCGACCACAAGCTCTGGCTTGCCCCCCTGGCAGGTTTCACTGATCAGGGTTTTCGCCGCTTGGCAAAGGACTTTGGCGCAGACGTCCTGGTCAGCGAGATGGTCTCCTCGGACGGATTGATCCGTGATTCCCGCAGGACAGTCGAATATATCAAATTTACCTCGGGAGAACACCCTTGCGGGATCCAGCTCTTTGGGACTGATCCACTTACGATCGCCAAAGCCGCGGTTTTCTGCCTTGATTATCATCCAGATTTTATCGATCTGAACATGGGTTGCCCGGTCAAAAAAGTGATCAAACGAGGGGCTGGCTCAGCCCTGATGAAAGACCCCTCAAGAGCCGCAGCAATCGTTCGGGAAACGAGATCAGCCCTTGCCGGAGCCGTTCCCCTCTCCGTTAAATTCCGCTCCGGATGGGATTCCCAAAGCCTTAACTATCTGGATTTTGGCATGCTCATGCAGGACAGCGGGGCGGATTTTATCTGCCTGCATCCCCGCACGACCAAGCAGATGTTCTCCGGTCTCTCAGACTGGTCGCATATCGCTGAATTGAAACGGGCTGTCAGCATTCCGCTGATCGGCAATGGTGATGTGACGTCTCCGGAATCTGCCCTCAAAATGTATGAGGAAACGGGCTGCGATAGCGTGATGATCGGACGCGGAGCCTTGGGACATCCCTGGATCTTCCGACATACCAAAGAGCTGATGGCTACAGGCGAATATGGCTCCATCACGCATGACATACTGCTGGAAGCGGTGCTCAGGCATATTACTTATGCATTGGAACATAAGCCTGAACACGTCGTTGTACGGGAAATGCGCTCGCAGATCTGCCACTATACCAAAGGCTTGATCGGTGGGGCGGAACTGCGCCGTCAGATCAATCACGCGGAGAGCTCCGAGGCATTGATCGCGCTCATCAAGCAAGGCATAGTCTAGATTTCCCTATTCCATCCTCTTTGCCATCCACGATTCCCGTTAAATCTCTCCAGAATCCTCCCGCTACGCTGACCGAATATCCATACGGATATCGTACGGTCACCATACGGGAGGCATACGGTTAGGGTAGGGACAAGCAAGAGGAGAGATATTGGGAAACTAAGCCGGATGAGATGATAATTTTTTCCCAGTATATAGAAGCGATACAGGATTCAATCCTGGAACAACAAGGCTAACTCCAACCCGCTTCCAAGCCGGCATTTGCCTTTCCCTTATAATCACCTATCATATATACAGACATTGCCGTTGATTATTGTGAACAGGCAGGGGTCAATATAGCGATATTTTGTATTGACTGATTTAATGCTTACAAATACCTTGGCAATCAATAAATAAGTGAGGTTCTTAATGAACGGTAAAGTTAAGTGGTTCAACAAAAATAAAGGCTATGGCTTTATTATTACCGATGACAGCAAAGAGTATTTTGTTCACTGGAAGTCGATCGTGACCAATTCCCCACGTGAGCTTAAAGTTCTGGAACAGGATGAGTACGTGACCTTTGACCTGATGGAGACAGAAAAAGGCGTTCAAGCGATCAACATCATCCGCGTGAACCAATAATCTCCGGCGGAGACGATCTTTCAAGGGGGTAGGCTTGCCATAGCATCCCCCTTTTTTAACATTATGTCATTTATTCCACTCGATCCCAATGAACTTACCGCTCTGGGCATAACTCAGCCCGATTTTATCCTGATCAGTGGTGATGCCTATGTCGATCACCCCAGCTTTGGCGCGGCGATCATCGGAAAAAGTCTTATCGACGCGGGATTCTCGGTCGCGATCATTGCTCAGCCGGACTGGAAGAGCGACACCGATTTTCTCAAATTCGGCAGACCTCGCCTGGGCTTCGGTATCACATCCGGAAACATGGATTCCATGGTCAATCACTACACTGCCCAGCGCAAGATCCGCTCAGATGATGCTTACTCACCCGGAGGCATTGCCGGTAAACGCCCAGACAGGGCTGTTCTAGTTTATACGAATATCATCAAGCGATTGTTTAAGGGAGTTCCCGTAATTATCGGTGGGATAGAAGCTTCGCTCAGGCGCATATCGCATTATGACTATTGGAGCGATACCGTCAAGAACAGCTTGCTTGCCGATACCAAAGCGGATATCCTCGTCTATGGAATGGCTGAGAAAACTCTGGTCACGATCCTGCAGCGCCTGAAGGATGGCGAGGAGATCAAAAGCCTGAAAGATATCCGGGGAACAGTCGTCTTCGATGACCCGTCTCAGGAAGAAGAAACCGCTATCCTCCCCGCTTCCGATGCCACGAAAGAAAAAAGAACCTATCATGAAATGTACCGTCAGTTCTATCATGAGTTCCAATCCCGGACTCTTTATCAACTCAACGGAGGGCGCTATATCAGGCATAATCCTCCGGCTGAACCTCTGACCGGGGCAGAACTGGATCATGTCTATTCTCTAAAGTTCGAGAATGCTCCGCACCCAAGCTATGGAACTCAGTCAATACCTGCCTGGGAGCAGATCAGGGATTCCATCACTACTCACAGAGGTTGCTATGGCGGTTGTAATTTCTGTGCCATTCACGCGCATCAGGGCAGGGAGATCCAGTCCCGCTCCCAAAGCTCCATTCTCAAGGAGGTTAAGGGCTTGACTGCGAAACGAACCACGCATCCATCCGGGCAGACCTATCGCTTCCATGGAACGATATCCGACCTTGGGGGACCAACCGCGAACATGTATGGCAGCTATTGCAGACAAAACTATCCTGATTCCTGCCGGCGTCGCAGCTGCATCTTCCCCAATATCTGCGCCAATCTGAGCTTTGATCACAAACTGCAGCTAAAACTCCTAGAAGCAGTAGAGCGGGTTGACGGAGTGAAACACGTGTTCATCTCCTCAGGGATCAGGCACGACATGGCTCTATCGGACCGGAACTACATTGCCAAGCTGGCGACCCATTATACCGGAGGAAGGCTCAAACTCGCTCCTGAACACGTCTCGGACAAAGTCCTGCGCCTGATGGGTAAGCCACCGATCGCCCTCTATGAGAAATTCTGCGTCGAGTTTTATGAAGAAACTGACAAGGCTGGGATCAAACGTCAGGTCATCCCCTATCTGATCATCGGACATCCGGGAACGGAAGCTGAGGACGCGCGAAGAATGTCTGAATGGCTCCGAAAGAACCGGATCCGCATCGAACAGGTTCAGGAATTTACCCCCACACCCATGACCATCAGCACCTGCATGTACTATACAGGACTTGATTTTGAGACCGGTAAGCCAATTCATATCCCTCACGGCAGGGAGATCAGGGAACAAAAAGACATCCTCTTCTGGTGGAAGCGATAAGCTTCCTGCTATCTCTAATCAAGACCCAATATCCCTCAATTCTGTATCTTTAGACGTGTAGTGAATATTCTACTTGTCAAGTGGGAGTTCTTCTGTTATCATATCATCAAAAAAAAACAACGGAGAACAAACATGAAACAGTATATGCTCATATTATCACTACTGCTGGGTTTGAGCCTGGTTTACGGGCAATTCAGCCTCGATCTGGAGACCGGCGGGGCTTTTACCGGTTATAACGACCTGCGTATCCCAAATGACGATCAAAACACCAGGTTTTCCTTCAAAGATGATCTGAAATCAAACCCCGTAATGTATGGCAGGCTGAATCTGCACTATCTGATAACTCCCAGGCATGAAGTGTCCCTGCTTTACTCACCGCTTACGATCAAGCCCAAAGGTACTTTGGATTTTGATGTGAAATTCATGGGAGAAGATTTCGTCGCCAATGAGAAGATCGATGCGGTATATCGCTTTGATAGTTATCGGGCTCAATACCTCTACAGATTCATAAACCAGAACATCGGTATCCGGGCTATAGGAGTTTCGTTGAAGGTTCGGGACGCGGTAATTTCGCTCGAGAATGAAGATACCTACGCAGAAAAGACCAATACGGGTATTGTTCCCCTGATCGGCTTTGAGTTTGGTTATGACTTCAGTGATGATTTTGCGGTACAGCTCAAAGGTGAAGCGCTTGCCTCTCCCTATGGCAGAGCGGAAGATATCCTGCTATCAGCCAGATACAAACTTCGTGATGGTTACACGGTCTACGCGGGATACAGGTTCCTCGAGGGTGGATCGGATATTGATGAAGTCTATACTTTCGCCCAGGTCAACTATGCTACTCTAGGAGTTCGTCTGGAATTTTAGCCGGATGATTCCGCAGTCCCTTGAAGATAAAATAGACAAACGTAAATGAGGTTAGGGTCGTGATCCCATCCGCGATCGGCATGGCGATCACGATTCCCTCAAATCCACTGAGTTTATCCAACAACAGAACCGCGGGAACATATGCAAGTCCCTGTCTGGAGATGCCGACGATCAAGGCCGGCAGAGCCTTTCCCAGAGCTTGCAGGGTCGTCATGAAGATCATCCCGGAAGCCGCGAACGGGATTGCGAAGACATAGGCGGAAAGCACCAGAGTCCCTAGCTGAACCACATGCGGATCACGGATGAAGATCATGGTCAGTTCCTTGGGGAAAAGACTGAAGATCAAGGAGAAGAACGCGGCAAGGCTCAGGGAAATTGTGAGGGCTGTCCGGATCGTTTCCTTCATCCTAGGGATCATACCGGCTCCATAGCTGTATCCGATCAATGGCTGAACCCCGATCGCCATACCCAAAAAGACAAATATCGGTATGGTAAAGACCCGCATGGCAACTCCCAGTCCCGCGACCTGATAATCTCCATAACCCGCGGCAAGATTGTAGGACAGGGAACTTCCCAAAGTGGCAACGATCTGACCCAACGAAGCAGGAATGCCTATCTTGAAGATCTCGGCATAGACCTTCAGGTTCAGACGGCAGAGTTTCAGGGAAGGCATTGCTATGCTGCGCCTCTGCAGATAATAACGGATGTACCAGAGTAGCCCGAAACCGTTACCGATGATAGTGGCAACAGCGGCACCTGTCACTCCCATCTTGAAGGCAAAGATGAAGATGGGATCAAGAACGATATTGACTCCTGTGCCGATCAATAATCCCACCATGGCTGTTTTTGCCCCACCCTCAGCGCGGATGAGCTGAGTCAGTGCAAAATTGAGCATCACGATCGGTGTCCCGATGAGGATTATCCGGATGTAATCCCCTGTGAAGCCCTCAGTATTGACGCTTGCTCCTACAGCGACAAGGATCTTGGGAATGAGAAGCAAACCGATTATCCCAACGATGAAAGAAGTGACGAAACTCCCCATGATGGCTTCAGAAGTGACTTCTCTGGCAGTGTTGTATTCTCTTTTCCCTAAAAGCCGGGATAAGTAGGAACCGCCACCGTTTCCGAAGATACCCGCCATCGCCATCTGGAACATTGTGACTGGCAAAGCGATCGTAACCGCCGCAACCTGATAGGGATCATTCAGCATTCCTATAAAAAATGTATCCGTTAGATTGTACACGATCTGAACCACCATACTCAGTATGGTTGGAACCGCCAGGTGCATAATTGCTTTGGGTACTGGCATTTCCCGCAGGATGTGTAGTTTTGCTTCGTCCATAATAATCTTCTCTTTGTGCCAAAACCAATTTTCCCCCTGAATTGTCAATAGTGGAGTTTCTCGCTCTAGAGTACAATTGGCTTATAAGCTACATAAGTATCAAGAGGTAACAGGCATATACCGGGGAGACGATACTCTGTAGGTCATGATAATTAAACATATATATACCCACATTCTGCGCAGCAAACCACTCCGAGCTGCCCTCCGATCAGCGTTTATTCAGATTGAGGTCATTTCTTAGTATTCATCCACCGCCTTGATCCGGTAGAATTTCTGCCCTTGCTGAGCCCCTCCGGTATAGTAGTAATCGGGGGAATAGGCGGTTCCAATTTGCACAAATGCTCCATAAGGGCTATCCGCGGCAAAGATCAGATACGAATCCGCGCCAGGGACTTCGTCCCAGGTAAGCTGCATATCATCTCCGAACACAGCGCAGGTGATCGCAAGCGGAGCTCTTGGCGCGGCTGAGGGATCAACATAGAACCGGGCTATGGGGCTGACCGTGATGTGTCCCTGAGTATCGGCAGCCTCGACCTTCCAGTAGTAGATGGTACCTGGCTGGCAGAATCCTGTGTGAAGAGACGTTCCGGTCGTGATCTGAGTCGTGCCCGTCTCAAACCCTGCTGTCACATCCAGATATACAGTATAAGTCACATAGTCACCGGGATCGGGCTCACTCGCCACCTGCCAACTGAGCAGATTACTGGTGAAAAACACCGTTTCATCCTGAGCCGGGCTCAAAGTCGCAAAACTTGAGGGTGCTTCAGGAACCGCGATGTCAAAGTAGTAATATGCCTGCTCCGAAGAGGTATTCTGCCCCTGGCTGTCATAAGCCGTGACCCTCCAATAATACCGCTGATCATCAGAGAGTATTCCTAAGCCAAGCTGATAAACCGAATTGATCAAACCGGAATATGTGATCAGCCCCAAACTGAAAGAAGAATTGGGACAAATCTCCAGGGTATAGGTGACCGTATCACCCACGGTCGGGTCGATCGCCTCTTCCCAGTCAAACAGCGGAGTAGTTGTCTCTTCAATGGCTGATTGAATGGGTAAGAGCAGAGCAAACAGACCAGGAGCGTCTCCAATATCAGTAGATCTCCAGGGATCATAATCGACATAAGCGCTGACCCCGTCCCCAACCCTGAGCGATGGTCCAGAAGCATCGCCCCACCAGTTGTATTCAGCGTTAACTGTGATCCCGGAGCTGCTGTTGCTCACCCCTATCACCGTGTTAGCCGTGATCGAATTCCCATTGCCAAGACTACCTCCGATCAGGGGATTGGCATTAGTCTGGCACACGATGCCGGAGTTATTCGCCACGATATGGTTGCGCCATATAGCCGGAATCGAACCTGTTCCCGTGAGCTTGATCCCTATGGTGCCATAGCGGATCACGCAATCGAAGATCTGAGATAGAGGGGAATTATTCACCCAGACGCAACCGTTGGCTCCCCCATGTTCGACGATGCAATAGCGTATGTAGCTGTCATTCAGCATATACTGGTTAAAGATGAGTCCGTCCCAGCCTCCTGCCGTTCCATTCAAGGCGGAGAAACGCGCCCCATCGGCATACAATCCGCCCTTCAGAGTCGGGCTTCCGGTATAGCCAATACTCAGCCCTGTACCTGTCTGAAACACCAGATGCAGACCAGAATTGATGGTCAGGACAGGGAACGCGCTGCCATAGACCGTAATATCACCGGTCACTTCGACCGGTACTCCGGGATTATTCCAGATAGCTCCCGCGGTCAGATTCGAGCCGCTGATCAGAATTCTATCCGGATTGTTCCCGCTAAAGCTGTTTCCGCTTCCGCTGACGAATGCGAAAGCCTCAGCAGTTGTCTTTATAGGATAACCGCCATTGTTTTGGAATGAACAATTCACTACCTTGAAATGTGAGTTATTTCCACCCCCGATGCCGTGCCCGGGATTATTGCGAAAGATACAGCTATCAAACCCGGGAGAAGAGGTGTTGCAATAGACCGCCGTATTCTGACTGCTATGCATCATATATTCAAAGATGCAATTGGTCAGGATCGTATGCGCGTCGTCCATATAGTTCTGGAAATAGATGCCATAAGGTACATCCGTCGTGTTCCTGCGCGTAAATCTAACACCTGTCGCTTCCAGAGCTCCTGTGAGAGTTGGCGAACTTGAATAGCCCACGATCAGCATTTTTTGGTGCGGTAGCATCACCACCGATCCCGGAAGGATCGTCAGCTTCGGCACAGTGCTGGAGTAGATATTGATCGTATCAGTCATAAAGTACGGAATCCCATGATTTCTCCAGGTACAGTTCGCATCGATCGTCACGGCTTTCACTTCGATATAGTCGAGCGTATTGCCTGTGAGAGTATTGTTGCTCGAGATATAGTTGACTGCGTTCGCGTCTATGGACAGAGGATACGAACCACAGGTCGATATCGTGTTTGCCGAGATATTGGCATGGTAAGCGTTACTGACCGTGATCCCTCTGGCAAGACAATTGCTGATCACGCATCCGGTTATCGTTGTGACGCTGTTGTTGATCGTGATCCCCGCGAGGCTGGCATTGCCCGCGTCCTGGATCACACATCCGGAAAGCACGCTCCCGCCGCTGTAACGGTAGAAATAAAAGCCATCCCAATACCCCGCGCTGCTGGTAGTTCCTCTGAATGTCGCTCCAGTGGCTTAGAGAGATCCCGTCGAGCTCTCCGATCCGGTATAGCCGACATGGAAACC
>DAOPZE010000017.1:0-27448 GCA_035353255.1 Candidatus Cloacimonadota bacterium | reverse complement strand
TATAACAACGAGAACAAGATCAGAGAGATCCTGGAGCGCTATTGCAACTTCATGCCCTACCCCATTAACTTCGGTGACAAGGTCGTAAATCAGAAGGAAGCCATCTGGAACCGCAAGCCCAAGGACGTGACCAGAGAGGAATATATCGAGTTCTACAAAGCAATGTTTCATGACTATATGGATCCTGTGTTCTGGATCCATCTCAATGTGGACTTTCCCTTCAATCTGAAGGGTATCCTCTACTTCCCCAAGCTGCGCAATGACGCGGACTTCTACAAAGGCGAAGTAAAGCTCTTCTGTAATAACGTTTTCGTGGCTGAGAACCTGGAAGATCTGCTCCCTGACTTTCTGCTCCTGCTCAAGGGTGGGATCGATATTCCTGATATCCCGCTAAATGTATCTCGCAGTTTCCTGCAAAACGACAAGCAGGTTCAGAAGATCAGCGGCTATATCATCAAGAAGGTAGCTGATCACTTCAACGAGACCTTCAAGGAAGACCGCAAGAAGTACGAGGAGTACTGGGAAGACATCAGCACTTTCATCAAATACGGACTGCTTAAGAACGATGAGTTCTTCGAAGCTTTGAAAGATATCGTGATCTTCAAATCAGCCTCGGGCGACTATGTCAGCATCGAGGAATACAAGCAAAGAAACCACAGCGAAGAAGGAAAGACGAGGATCTGGTACGCCTCGAGCGAAGATACCCAGGTCAGCTATCTGAATCTCATGAAAGAGCAGGGACTGGAAGTGATCTTCCAGAATTCACCGCTGGACACTCATCTCTATCAGCAGTTGGAATCCAAGCTGGAGAATATCGAGTTTGTCCGTATCGACTCCGAAGTCAATGACCTGCTGGTAAATAAAGACAAGACGGAGCTTGCTGACAGGAATAACCAGACTGATAGTGAAAAGCTCAAAGAGATCTTCAATCGAGCTCTGAATCCTGACTTCAGCGCTTCCTTCTCGGATGAGAGCCTCAAGGAATACTTCAAGAAGTATCCTGCGGCTGCAGCGGTTCTCACGCCCTACCAGATCAAAGACGGCGAACAGACCAAGTTCAGCCCCTATGAGATACCATTGTCTGCGAGGCAGGAGCTTGGCGAAGCTGCTCTGAAAGAGCTGTTTGAACATGCTTATACCGAATTGACGATCGAGATCAAGAGCCTGAAGAGTCAGGACATACCTTCCATGATCGTCTTCAGCGAGTTCATGAGACGGTATCATGATATGGATATGTTGATGCGCAAGGACGCAGGAGACATGCTCAAATATCATACCCTGGTGGTCAATCAGGAAAACCCGATCGTAAAGAAGATCATTGAGCTTGATTCTGCAGGGAAACAGGAAGAGGTCAAAACGCTCTGTTCTTACATTCATGACTTGTCTTTGCTGGAGCAGAAACCCTTTACTGGGAAAGAGCTCCAGGCGTTTATTCAGAATGCCAATAGAATCCTGAGCTATCTGGCTTAGTCACATAAACACCCGATATCTATGAGTCCCGCGTTCTCATTATGGGTTCGCGGGATTCTTTTTATGTCCGGAATGCCTAGAAGTATCTGAACCAGATGTAGACTGTTGAGATCAGCATGGCGTTGAGCGTGAAGATCACTCCTATCTTGGTGTATTCTTTGAAGGATATGTGATATCCGCTGCGTCCGGCTATGCCCACCGCCACAATATTCGCCGATGCGCCGATGAGAGTTCCGTTGCCTCCCAAACAAGTACCCAGTGACAACGACCACCACATGGGATGCATCATCGCTTGAGGGATATGCTCTGCCTGGAAAACTGAACTTATCTTCTCCAGCAGCGGGATCATGGACGCTACGAAGGGAACATTATCCACTATCGAAGAAAACACTCCTGAGATCCAGAGGATGGCCATTGCTGTGGAGCGTGGTTCGTTGTGGGTCACCTTGAGGACACGATTTGCCAGAGCGTCGATGAATCCAGTCTCCACGAGGCTTTCTACGATCATGAACAAGCCAATGAAGAAGAATATCGTGACCCAATCCATGTCTTTGACCAGCACCTGTTCGATCTTCTTGCGGCTGTTCATCAGCAGCAGAAAGAGTCCGGCAGACATCGCCACCGTCGCAGTCTCGAATTTGAATACTCCCTGCAGCGAGAGTGCCGTCAGCATCAATGCCACGACGATCAGACTGATCACCATCATCTTCGGTTTCTGGATGAGATTCTTCTCGTTATATTCCATGAGTCTGGCTCTGGCTTGATTGCTGACTTCCATGCTCTTTCGATAGATGATCCGGATGAGCAGGAGACTGGACAGAGTAATGATCAGAACCGGAGGCGTCAGATTGAAGATGAAATCCAGAAAGGTGTAGTCTGTCGCGCTACCGATCATGATATTGGGCGGATCCCCGATCATGGTGGCAGCTCCACCGAAGTTTGAGGCAATGATCATCGTCACAATGAACGGAACCGGCGTAATCTTCAGTTCCGCGGCGATAAGCATGGCGATGGGCACGAGGATCATGATTGTCGTGACGCTTCCCAGGAAGGCTGAGATCACCGCTGTGGCGAGGAATAGGTACATGGTCACACGTAAGGGCTTGCCTTTTGCCAGTTTGGCTGTCTTGATCGCCAGATAGAGAAAGAGCCCGGTTTCCCGCATGACGGAGATGACCATCATCATCCCGATCAGGAAGAAGATAACGTTCCAGTCGATCGCGGCAAAGGCATTGCCCTGTTTGAGGATACCTGTCAGTACTATGAGAAAGCCACCGATCATAGCGGCAAGCATCTTGTTGATCCATTCGGTGATGATCATGACGTAAGTGACGCCAAAGATCACCAAGGCAAGCAGCATCAGAGTCATATTAAACTTTGAACACCTTACCGAAGACATCCATGGAAGTCAGGATTCCCACCAGAGTACCATGATCAACTACCGAATAGAACCGCTTTTCATGCTTGATCATCAGGAACACAGCTTCGATGATCGACGCGTCAGGGCTCAGAACCTCGCACTCCTTGTTCATGATCTCCCCCACCGTGACGATATCTTCACTCTCAAACAACTTTTCCAGGGGTTCGAAGCTTTCCAGGAAGTTCAGATTAGTCATCATCATCAGATAGTCCGGCACGCCGACTTTGAGGAGATTCAGAACGTTCACCTCACCCAGGAATTTCTTGTTCTCATCCACGACCGGCAATACCGCGATATCATGTTTGTTCATCAGGTCTCCGAGTTCACTGAGCTTGGCTTCCGGCGTGATCGTGACCGGAGCTGAGATCATGATGTCGCTGACCGTGAGTTTCTCTTTGATGGTGATCCCCATTTGCTTGATGGTCGTGAGGATATAATGACCGTCTTTGACCTTTCCCAGGGTACGCATGGCTTCTCTATCCTTGGAAAGCTTGAGGAGCGCGGCGACGATATTCAGATATAGCTTGGTGGCGGATTTATTCGTAATGATCAGAACTATCACCGAAACATGAGTTCCTTCATAATCGACATGATGCGCGGGAATACAGACGGAGATCAAGGTATCGTTGAAGCCTTCCATCCTGATATGTGGGATCGCCAGACCCGTCGGATAGGCCGTCGAGGTCTCTTCATCCCTTTCCAGCACCAACTTCACCAGTTCACTGCCACATATCGGCAGCGGATAGTTCCGGCAGATCCTGGAGACCATATCGCGATAGATCTCCTCCCGGGTCTTGATCTGCGGTTCATAATACATCAGACGCGAATCCAGCAAACTGGCTAATAGCATGGCAACCTCACTCTTAGATGTTGTTGTCAAGTTAATGATGATGTTGAGTTCACGTCAAGAAATAAAAGCGAAACGTGTCACACGACCGTTTTCACCTGTATGATAATTCGAACAAGTCTTGCTGTCTTTGAATTCTTCCTGGCATGGTTTCGGCTCTTGTCTGTATTGCATTCATCCGCTAAACCAACTATACCATAGCTGAATCCTAGACGTATTTTGTACGGAGAGCATACGGGAGGCGTACGGGGGGCGTACGGTAAGGATACCGGATAATTAGAGGCGTGGAAGATGGGACTCAGGCGCGATGAAACACCGGGATTTTGTCCTTGACAATCTCGGGGATTTTCCAGCGGATAATTTCCCCAAGATGAGATATAAATCTTTCCTCTGTGTCTTGGTCATGCTCACGCTCCAAGCGGTTCTGGCACCGCTGGTTGCGTCTGAACAGAAGATAATCCTCAAGGTATTCGAGCTTCCCGATCCCCGCAAGACCGATGCCTATACAACGGCAAATCTGGCTGTCATCAAAGCATTCCGGGAGAAATATCCTCAGATCGAGCTTAAAGCCTATTCCGGGATCAGGATCGAGGGCATGGATCTGGATTCAGGTCCCCTGATGGCCATCGCAGGTGGAGTCGCTCCGGATATACTTTACGTAAACTTCCGTCAGAGCGATACATATATCCAGAATACCTTCCTCTACCCGCTGGATGAATTTGTCAATCAAGTTGATCCCAAGCTTATGGATCTGCGGGTGGAAAAGCCCGTCTGGCAAGTCATCAAACGAGCTAGGAAGGGAGACACGAAGGAACATATCTGGATCTTACCCTACGAAACTCTGGTGAGGGTTCTGATGTACCGTAAGGACGTCTTCCGGAAGGCAGGATTGGATCCAAACAGAGCACCCCGTGACTGGGACGAATTCCTGCGCTACGCAAGACTGCTCACCGATCCTGAGAAAGGAAACTGGGGCACAGTTCTCGCCTCCGGGCCTCAGGCTGCCTATGACTGGCTTCCTTTCCTCTGGGGCGCGGGAGGAGACGCCGTCACCTACGACCCTGTCAAGCAGGAGTGGTCAGCGTCCTTCGCTAGTCCTGCTGGAACTAAGGCTATCAACTTTTATCTAAAGCTGGCGGCAACCAAATGGAAAGACGGTGAGGGTAAAGCTCAGACGGGTTTCGCCATCAGGGAAGGCGATTGGGGCTACATGTGGCAGGACGGCAAGATCGCCATGCGCATGGATTATCTATCCCAACAAAATATGGGCGGCAGTTACGATCCCAATCTATATGGTTTCGCGCCGGCGCCAAGAGGACCTGCTGGACGGGGCGGAAGCGAGATAAACTGCCGGATGATGGGGATATTCTCCGGAGCAGGTATATCCAACAACTCTGGACTTGGCGACCGTGATCCCAAGCTCGTGCGCCAGGCAGCCTGGGAATACATCAATTTCTATGATAGCGAAGAGGCGCGTCAGATCCGCATGAAGATCATGATCGCCAACGGCTATGGGAAAATGCAGAATCCTGTCTTTCTCAAACGCTATGGCTATGACGAGTATCTGAGATACGCTCCCGCCGGGTGGCTCGAAACATTCGAAACAGCAATGCGGGAAGGAAGACCGGAACCGTATGGCAATAACTGCCAGAAAGTCTATGAATTTATGACCTATCCTCTGGAAGAGCTTGTCTCCCTTGCGCTTCAGGGAAAGCTGAGCAGTGACGAGGCTACAAGATTCAAGCAGATATCCAGGGTTCTCGATGCGGGTGAAAAACGCACGAACGCGGAGATGATCGGAAAACTCGAGCCAAAGGTCAGAGCCTTTCGGGAACGACTTGCAATGGTGATCGCCATTCTGATACTGCTGGTCTTTGCCTTTGGGCTCTGGCGGGTGTGGCGGGTACTGACTCCGGAAACAAAATTCAAGCAGACAGCTCGTCAAAAACATACTCTTTGGGTTCTGGCTTTGATTGCGCCTGCTCTCATCACTGTTGTCGTCTGGAAGTATCTGCCCATGATCAATGGCAGTCTGATGGCTTTCAAAGCGTATAACATTGCCGGAGCTTCCCCCTGGATCGGGTTCGGCAATTTTGCGGAAGTACTGTTTGATCCTTCCTGGTGGTCATCAGTGCTTAAAACTCTATATTATATGGCATTATCGCTGGGCTTGGGATTCATTCCGCCGATAGCACTGGCGATCCTGCTCCAGGAAGTTTCCCACGGCAAGCTTATCTACCGGGTGATATATTATCTTCCGGCTGTCATCAGCGGTGTGATCGTCATCTATCTTTGGAAACTGCTTTACAATCCTTCTGACGCAGGGGCTTTGAATCAGATCCTGATGGCGCTGGGGCTTCCCAAGAGTATGTGGATCAAAGACGAATCTCTGGCAATGCTGTGCGTGGTCATTCCCACGATCTGGGCAGGCATGGGACCGGGAAGTTTGATCTATCTTGCCGCGCTAAAGAACATTCCGGATGACCTGTATGAAGCTGCCGAGATCGATGGCGCGGGTTTCTGGAAAAAGCTCAGATATATAGTGATCCCTTCGCTCAAACCGCTTATTATAATACAATTCATAGCTGCGTTTATCGTCGCTGCCCAGTCCAGCGATTTCATTCTGGTGATGACCTTTGGAGGACCAAACGAAGCCACGCGGGTCGCTGATCTGATGATCTTTGAGAAAGCCTATCTCTATCTGAAATTCGGGGTCGCGACGACGATGGCATGGCTGCTGAGTCTATTGCTTATGGGCTTTACTGTCTTACAGATCAAGTATGTATCCAAGCTGGAGTTTCGCACTGTTAAAGACAACAAGGATGAACAGAAATGAGCATCATCGGGAAGGTCGAACGCAAGGCACCGAGATACAAAGCCCTGAACCTGATGATCCATCTTGTGTTACTCATCGGCTCCGTGACGATGATCTACCCCTTTCTGCTGATGATCTCCTCTTCGATCAAGAGCTCAGTTGATAATACGAGGCTTACTCTTGTTCCGGAATATCTGCATCAGGATCAATCATTGTACCAAAAGTATCTGGAATCCCGTTACAATGAGGAGAGTAACCGTCTGGGAGATAACTATGCAGGGAAATGGCTGTCCTTCGCGGAAGTGAAGACTCCTGAGAATTACAGCAACCAAGTCTATCAGGATTGGAGCGCGTTTCTTGAAAGCAACCGCAGTAAGTACGACAGCTATGATTTCTATGCCGCGGAACACTATGGCCGCGGAGTTTATCCACGCAATCAGAGAGCCATTCGCAAACTGCTCAAAGAAGAGAATCATGGCAATTTACGTGAGTTTAATAACAAGTACAGTACCGGTGTCCAAACCTGGGAAGAGATCGTGATCGAAGAGAAAGATATCCTCTCGCGTAACTTCATCAGTAGTTCTACAGGCTATCTGGGAAGGTTTCAGACTTTTAAGCTCTCCCTGCAGGACTGGAACAGGCTTTATATAAATCTTGACGGAAGCTTTGTCCAGAACGAACTTATCCCGGCTTTCAACTCCGATCTGGCGGAGTTTAACAGGATCAATGGCACTTCCTATTGCGCCTGGGATCAGATCATTCTTCCCCGGCAATGCCCAGCTCGAAACGATCCCTTGCGGGATTACTGGATACATTACGTAAAAGATGTGCTGAACATTCACCAGATCAGCTTGCATGGAAACAGCATCACCGGGTTCAGGAATAATCTACGTTCAAAGTACGCGGATATCAGGATGCTGAATGGTGCCTGGGGGACTGGTTTCGAGTCCTTTGAGCAGATCGTTCTGCCGGAGAAGCTGCCGGATAGTGGCGCAATGATCGCCGATCTGAGCAACTATATCCAGAATGTCGCCACTCCTGAAGAACTGGAAGTGAACAGCATACAGAATGATTTTCGGGACTACTTGCTGCGGAAATATAAGAATACGGACAGACTGGAGGAAGCATGGCAGGTTTACTATTCCAGCTTTGAGGATGTCCCTTTTTCGGCAGAGTATCCCTCTGGGAATTTATTTATCGGTGCTGCCTGGCAAGGATTTACGCAAACGATCCCTGAGTACCTGATTGTCTTGAACGGAGCTCAGCAGCAGTATCTGGATTTCCTGATCAGGAAACTGTCACTTACGGGACCGGACATGAGCGCAATCAACAAATTGCTGGGGACTTCGTACTTACAAACAGAAGATATCGCTCCGTCTTCAATGATACCCAAAACCCAGCCACAGAGACGCGTATGGATTGAGTTCGTGAACAGCAATCTCGATCCCAAACTACTTCAGATCCGGGATAATGAGATCACGCGCAGTCTCTATACAAAGTACCTGGAAACCCATTACAAAAACATCGAAGCCCTGAATAGGGATTGGTTCAGAGATCCTGCTACGATTGAGGCATACCACTTCCCGCAGGAGCAGATCGAGTATGGCACTTTTCTGGAACACAGATCATCCATCCGTAAAGAGTTTATCATCAGAAACTATTCCATGGTGTTGGAACAGATGCTGACCGATTCACGTTCCTTGCGAAACACCCTGATCTACTGCCTGCTCTCGATCATCCTGTCTGTCACGGTGAATCCACTTGCTGCCTACGCGCTGAGCCGTTTCAAACCACGCTTTGGCTATCAGTTGATCATGGTCTTTATGCTGACCATGGCTTTCCCCGCGATGGTGATCGGCATCCCGAACTTTCTCATGCTCAAGAAACTGAACTTACTGAATACATTCTGGGCACTAGTTCTCCCCGCGGCTGCGGATGGATATTTCATCTTCCTGCTCAAAGGATTCTTTGACAGCCTTCCCAGAGAGATCTACGACAGCGCCAGAATAGACGGTGCCAGTGAATTCAGGATGTTCTGGCAGTTCACTCTCTTTCTTTCCAAACCTATCTTGGCAGTGATCGCGCTTGGAGCTTTTAACGCTGCCTATCGCAACTTCCTCTTTGCTTTCATTGTATGCCAGGATCAATCGATGTGGACCCTTATGGTGCATATCTACGAATTGATGCAAAGAGCCAGCCTCTCAGTCGGTTACGCCGCACTGGTGATCGCCGCGATACCCACTCTACTGGTCTTTATCTTCTTCCAGAACATCATCATTAAAGGAATTGTCATCCCCACCGAGAAATAGGAGTTTATATGCACAACGAAAAAATAACCATCGAGAGGATCAAACGTCTGATCCAGCGCATTGGAGAGGGTATCTATCTCAAGCAAGAACCGCTGAACTGCTGCTATGTTTACAATCAAGAAGCTCCTATTCCCTACTCCGACCTGGGAAGCTTGCAATTCGCCCCCATCAAAGTCGGAGAGGTTTGGGGACATGCCTGGGGCAGTGCCTGGTTCAAGTTATCCGGTGAATTCCAGCCAGATACAGCTGATCTGGAAGCAGGATTGTGGCTGGATTTTGATGGCGAAGCATGCGTCTGGCAGAATGGAATACCCAGGCAGGGACTTACCAATAAAGTCGATTGGTATCACAACGCGGCGAAGCAATTTGTTCCCCTCGACAATTCAGCAGCAGGCAGATTTGAAGTCTTGGTAGAAGCTGCTGCCAATGAGCTGTTCGGTAGCGGCAAGAACGACTACATCCTGCGTGAGGCTTGTTTTTGTCTCTTCGATCGTGAGCTCTGGCAAAGATACCTGGATATCGGTCTTTTACTGAATCTTGCCGAAGCCTTGCCCAAAGGTTGTGTACGCCGAAAACGGATCATCTTTGGCCTCAATGAGATGTGTAACCTCTGGAATAGTGACCGCACCGAAGCCAAAAACATCTTATCGGAATTGCTGTCCCACAAGGCAAATTCCAGCGCTCTGACTGCGATTAGCGTCGGTCACGCTCATCTTGATCTTGCCTGGCTCTGGCCCATTCGCGAGACCATCCGCAAAGGCGGGAGAACCTTCGCGAATGCCCTGCGCTATATGGAAAGCTATCCTGACTATGTCTTCGGGGCATCCCAGGCACAGCTTTACGCTTGGATGAAAGAGCATTACCCCGGACTCTATGATGAGGTCAAACAAGTCGTCAAAGCAGGACGCTGGGAGATCCAGGGAGCTTCATGGGTAGAGTTTGACACAAACCTGACCGGCGGTGAATCCATCATTCGCCAGTTCATGTATGGAAGGGACTTTTTTACCAGGGAATTCGGGATCACTCCCAATACACTCTGGTTGCCGGATTGCTTCGGCTTCAACGCCAACATACCCCAATTGATGCTTGGCTGCGGAGTTGACCACTTTGTGACTCAGAAGCTCAGTTGGAATGAGACTAATGTCTTTCCCGAGCATCTCTTTTACTGGGAAGGGATAGACGGAAGCAGAGTTCTGGCGCATCAGATGCCCACAAATGATTACAACTTTTCGAACAATCCCTCCTCCATGCTGGAGACCGAGAGCAGATATGAGCAAGCTGAACTATCAGACCATTTCCTCAATATGTTCGGCATAGGTGACGGCGGTGGAGGTCCAACGGCGCATCACATCGAATACGGACTCCGTATGCGCGACCTAGAGGGACTCCCCAAATTCCGGTTTGCCAAGAGCACTGCCTTCTTCGAAGAGGTAAACAAGATCCCGCCGGAGAAGCTGCCTGTCGTATATGGTGAGCTTTATCTGGAGCTCCATCGGGGAACATACACGACTCAAGCTTTGATGAAGAAGAATAACCGCGAGAGCGAGAGATCCCTGGGGATGGCTGAGTTCATTCTTGCCCTGTTTGATAAGCCCTATCCTGAGGAACTTCGCGCTGTTTGGCGTGACGTACTCCTGCTCCAGTTCCATGATATATTACCCGGTTCATCTATTGGCAAGGTCTATGAAGATGCCAAACGTATCTCTGAAAACTGTCATCTCAGGATCAAGGAAATGGTTGATTCGATCATCTCGCAATCAATTGAGACGCATGCATCTGATGATACTGACCATAAGTGGTACATCATTGTCAATAACTCCTGTAGAGAGACAACGAAATGGCATAGCTTCCCTGAAACACCTGTCATTTCCGTGCCCTATGATTCCTCAGGGCATGAGCTCATCTTCACGACTCACAGAGGCATGGAAGTATTGCTCAAGGTTCCCGCTTTCAGCTATGTGACGATGTATTTTGCTACCGATCCGGAGGTTATCTTCCCGCAACCGAAGGAGTCTTCTCTGATACTGGAGAATGATCTTGTCCGGGCAGAGTTCTCTCCGCATGGAACATTGATCAGTATGTTTGACAAGGAGATAGGCAGGCAGGTTCTCAGCCGGGAATCAAACATCCTGAATCTCTGGGAAGACCTGCCAAATAACTGGGGCGCTTGGGATATTAACCATTTCTATCACGAAACTACTCCTAAATGCAGCGAAGAAGCAGTCTGGAACAGAGATGAAAGCTTCTCGACTCCGGAGAAACAATGCCTTGTCTTCGACTTCAGGATCGGTAAATCGACGCTCAAACAGACTGTGGAGTTGTGGCATGATAAGCTTCTGAGATTCAACCATCGTGTGGATTGGCAGGAGACTCACAAGATGCTTCGCGTGCACTTCTATCCTGAGGTTCACGCACAAACTGCGACCTATGAGATCCAATTCGGCGTGATCAAGCGTAGCAATAAACCAAGGAATCAGTCCGAGCATGCTCAATTCGAGGTTCCGGCTCATCGCTTTGCCGATCTTTCCCAGGCTGATCACGGTCTGGCGCTGATCAATGATTGTAAGTACGGTTACCGCGTCCGGGATAACGAGATGGAACTTGATCTCCTGCGCAGTCCCGCGGACGTCGATCCTCAGGCAGACATGCACATTCATGAATACGGCTACGCAATTTATTCACACGCGGATGATTATGAACATAGTGACGTTATGGATGTGGCACATGATTTTAATGGTAAACTCTGCGTCCTTCCCATTTCTGGAGAACCTGAGATAAAAGCAAGAACACTACTGGTCTTTTCTGATCCTCACATACGCCTCGAGACAGTCAAACCCGCTGAAGATGGCGATGGACTGATCCTGCGTCTTTATGAGTTCCTTGGTAAAGATCATCATACCACCTTCACGATTCCCTCCGGCTATCATTTCCTGTCTTTTACCGATATGATAGAGAGAAGATACCAGGATGATGAAGAGAAGACTGGGATTATTCAATTGGAGTTCAAGCCGTTTGAGATCAAAACCCTGAGGTTGAGAAAATGATCCCCTTAGCCAAGGATATCGAGAAACTCCCAGGGTTATTGAGACTTGGTCAGCTATTGGAGATATCCTCAGCCGGTGCTCTGATGACCCCGAATATGCAGTGGAACTGGGACAGACTCTGTAATTGGTACTCGAAGAAGGATCTGACAAAGCTCACCCCGTACAAGCCCGTACGGATCAAGATAAATAAGTTCCCCGCGTTGCCGGCGACCTCACCGGAGATGTATGCTTTGATCGTCGCTTCCGACGGGATCACTATCTCAGTATCATCCGATTCCGGATTCAGAAATGCTGTCGCCACTCTCAGGCAGTTGCTATATCTCGCCTTACAAAGCGGTGATGAGATCGAATGTCAGAGGATCATTGACGAACCGAAATTTAAATGGCGGGGCTTGCATCTCGATGTGAGCCGGCACTACTTCGATAAGGAATTCATCCTGCTCTATCTTGACTGGATGGCGAGCCTCAAACTGAATGTCTTCCACTGGCATCTGACCGATGATCAGGGCTGGAGGATCGAGTCTAAACGCTACCCCCGCCTGACTGAAGTCGGTGCCTGGCGCAGAGAAGAGGATGGTTCGGTGTATGGAGGTTTTTATACCCAGAACGAGATCAGGGAGATAGTCGCCTACGCTACAGAGTTGGGGATCGAGGTCGTACCCGAGATAGATATTCCCGGTCATGCTTTGGCGCTCCTTTCCGCCTATCCTGAACATGCCTGCTTCCCCAGGGAATTCGAACCGATAAGCTGTTGGGGCATAACTGACGACGTCCTCTGCGCAGGAAATCCTAAAACAATTACCTTTCTCAAAGACCTTCTGGAAGAGCTTACAGGTTTGTTTCCCGGCAGATACTTCCATATCGGAGGTGATGAAGTTCCTACCACCAAGTGGAGTAGCTGTCCCAAATGCCAGAACCTGAAACAAGAAAAGAACTTACCATCTGATATCGCCCTGCAGAGCCATCTGATCAAAGAGCTCGAGGATCATCTGCGCAAGCTCGGTAAGGAACTGGTCGGATGGGATGAGATCCTGGACGGAGGTATTGCAAAGGAGCCGATCGTCATGGTCTGGCGTGGAGATGGCAAAGATGCTGCTCAGCGCGCGTCGACGCAGTGCAACCGTTTCGTCCTCTGCCCAAATCACTATCTATACTTTGACTGGAAGCCCAGCGCAGCCCCCGATGAGAAAGGCGCGTTTGGCGTCACAGACCTGGATAAGGTCTATTCCTTTGCTCCGGAGGACTATTTATGGGACCGCCCAGATCTGCTGCTTGGCTGCCAGGCAAATCTCTGGACGGAAAGGATCTACAATCATGAGGATGTCAAATATATGCTCATCCCCAGGATCTACGCGCTTGCAGAAATGGTCTGGACTGATCCTCGCAAACGGAACTTGCTTGACTTCAGAGACCGATTAGCAGAACTGGAGGAGTTTATATGATCAGAAGCACGATCAATCCTGTGATCACACGACATGATATAATCACGGGACACGCAAGTTTACAGGATGTAAGTTCAGTTTTCAATCCCGGAGGGATCAAGATCGGCGATATGATCCTGCTCCTGCTCAGGGTTCAAAACCGAGCAAGGGAAACATTCCTCCTCCGGGCGTTCTCCCGGGATGGGACGTCTTTTACCATAGACGAAAAACCTGTTATGTTCACAGGACTGGGCGATCTCGATCTTGAGTTATACCATATCTACGATCCGAGAATAACCCTCTTGGGAGACACCTGGCATGTACTCACCGCGATCGACACGAACAAGGGCTGTTTTTGCGGACATTTCCTGACTGAAGACTTCAGTGAACTTAGGTTGCTATCTCTGGACACAGCACAGGAAATGAGGAATGCAGTGCTCTTCCCCGAGATGATCCAGGGTCATTATTGGCGGTTTGAGCGTCCCAATAACTATGTCGGTGAAGATGGTGTGGCGACCGGTAACGTTATCACCTGCTCAGTTTCTGAGGATCTGAAAGCGTGGATCAACATGGGTCTCGTCATGAAGGGAAATCCACATTACTGGGATGAACTCATAGGTTCAGGACCACCTCCGTTGAAGACCAGAAATGGCTGGCTTCACCTGTATCACGGCGTCGCGACCCACTTTGGCTCAGCAAACATCTATCAGGCTGGAGCAAGCCTTCATGCCCTGGACGATCCACAGATCGTGATAGGGCGCACAAAGTACAATATCCTGGAACCTCGTGAATTGTATGAGATCACAGGTCAGGTGCCAAACGTCGTCTTCCCCAGTGCTGCTATAGCAATGGAGACGGATGCTGAAGGCTTCGTCGCGGAAGATTCTGATATCCTGGTCTATTACGGAGCTGCGGATACTTGCGTCTGCCTCGCGATCACCGATCTCAAATATCTGATGGAGAGTTTATATGCGTAGTATTGTCCTGTTCTTTCTGCTCTGCGGAGGCATTCTTTTCGCAGAGGTCTTTCCCACTCCGGCTACAGATTTCTCACCCAGGAAATACACCTGTCATTATACCCTGGAACCCATGAGTATCGATGGAAAACTCAGTGAAACAGATTGGCAAAAGGCATCCTGGACTGAGAATTTCGTCGATATCGAAGGTGATCTCAAACCTCTGCCCTATCTGAATACCAAAGTAAAACTCCTCTATAACGACAATGGGATATATCTGGCTGCCGAGCTCAAGGAACCACATATATGGGCAAATCTGACCCAAAGAGATGACGTCATCTTTCGCGATAATGACTTCGAGATATTCATCGATCCAAATGGTGACACTCATGAATACTATGAACTGGAACTTAATGCTTTAGGAACATTATGGGATCTGTTCATTCTCAAGCCCTACCGGGATCAGCATAGTCCACTCAACGGCTGGGATATGCGGGATATTGCCTACGGGATCGACTTTGACGGTACGATCAACGATCCTTCTGATATTGACAGAAGCTGGACGATCGAGATGTTCCTGCCCTTTGCTTCCCTCTCGGAAATGGCACATATGCCTATCCCGCCAAAGGAAGGAGACTTCTGGAGGATCAACTTTTCCAGAGTGCAGTGGGAAACTGAGATCAAAGAGGGAAAGTATCTCAAGAAAGCCAATACTCCCGAACACAACTGGGTTTGGTCACCTCAGGGGCTGGTCGCCATGCACTATCCGGAACGCTGGGGATATCTCTTCTTTAGTAACACCGATGGTGATATCCGGGTCACACCGGAATTCGCCGAATCAGAATACCTCAGAGACCTGCTCAGACAGCTGTATTATAAACAGAAGCAATACTTTATGGATCACGGACACTACGCAAAGAAGCTCAAGCAGCTTGATCCTCAATTCAAAAAATATAAGCCGGTTTATATCGAACTCACCCTGGAAACAACATCGCAGTCATTCCTGATAACTCAGAAGTACAAAAGCACGGGGGCAGTACTGCATATCCGGGAAGACGGCTTGATATGGTAGTGCTTTGGAATTATATTGACAGGAAAGCGTTCCTGATATTCAAAGAAAGACATGATTAAATAATAAGGATTGACGATGTACAGAGAAGCCTATCACTTTCCCCTTGAGCGCTACATATCCAATGAGAATTTCAAGATCTTCCGTGAATACGTTAAGGATATACCAACTCCGATCCTGCTCATCGATGTTGAAAAGATAAGGTATAAATACCGTGAACTCGCCCGTAGCCTCCCTATGGCTAAGATATACTACGCAGTAAAAGCTAATCCGCGCGACGAAGTCGTCACTATGCTGGCGGAAGAAGGTTCAAACTTCGATATAGCATCACGCTATGAACTGGATCAGATGCTCCGGCACAATATCTCCCCTGATAGATTGTCCTATGGCAACACGATCAAGAAACGCAGTGATATCGAGTATTTCTATTCGAAGGGCGTGAGAATGTTCGCGACTGATTCTGAGAACGATCTGATCAATATTGCTGAACTTGCGCCCGGTTCGAGGATCATGTTCCGAATTCTGACGGAAGGCACAGGCGCGGACTGGCCCCTTTCCAGAAAGTTCGGTTCTCACTCTGATGTGATATATTATCTTATACTCCAGGCTAAGGAACTTGGTCTCGTGCCTTGGGGCGTCTCTTTCCACGTAGGTTCACAACAGCGTGATATCGGTCAATGGGACGATGCCATCGCCAGATGCAAATATCTCTTTGACGCAGCCAGCGAAGAAGGCATAGAACTCCGGATGATCAACCTTGGTGGTGGTTTCCCCGCCAGTTACGTAGATCCAACTTACGATGTGGATGAGTATGCCAAGGAGATCCTCCGCTTCATCCAGGAAGACTTTGGCGAGAATATCCCCGATCTGATCATTGAACCGGGAAGGTCGCTAGTCGCCGATGCGGGTGTGATTGTCTCCGAGATCATCAATATCTCCCGCAAGTCCAAGAACAATCTCTATCTCTGGGTGTATCTCGATGTCGGCAAGTTTGGCGGGATGATCGAGACTATTGATGAATCGATCAAGTTTCCTATCTGTTTCGATAAAGACGGTCTTTCGGAAGAGATCATTCTGGCAGGACCGACATGTGATTCCATGGACATACTCTACGAGCACTATAAATACCACATGCCTGAAACCTGTCTACCGGGAGAACGTGTTTATATCTTCACGACCGGAGCTTACACACAAAGCTACAGTTCGGTCAATTTCAACGGTTTTCCACCCCTGCGGGTTCAGATACTTCCTCCCGAAATCCATATCTGATCTTAATAAGGAGCCATGCTATGAACTATCTCCCCATAGATCTACTAAAGCAATTCATGATCGAGGTCTTCGTTAAGATAGGCGTTCCCCACGATGACGCAGTGATTTGTTCAAACGTTCTGATCGCTTCTGATCTGAGGGGCATTGAGTCCCACGGTATAGGAAGACTCAAGATGTACTACGACAGGATCAAGCTCGGCATCCAAAATCCGGTGACCAGGATCGATGTGATCAGAGATAAATACGCAACAGCAGTTTGGGACGGTAACCATGGTATGGGTCACGTCATTGCGCATAAAGCTATGCAAACCGCGATCGAGAAAGCGGGAAAGTATGGCTTGGGCAGCGTCGCCGTGCGCAATTCAACTCATTATGGCATCTGCGGATACTATGCCGATATGGCGACCAAACATGACATGATCGGCATAACTTTCACCAATGCCCGGCCTTCGATCTGCCCCACTCACGGAGTTGATCCTCTCCTGGGAACCAACCCGGTCTGTTTCGGGGCTCCAAGTAATTTGGAATTTCCCTTCATTTACGACGCGGCAACCTCCATTTCCCAAAGAGGTAAGATCGAACAGCTCGACCGTGAGGAAAAGCAAACGCCAACAGGCTGGGCGATCAACAAACAGGGCGAATCCTGCACTGATACCAAGCAGCTTCTCAAAGACCTTGTTTCCCAGACCGCGGCGATGCTGCCTATTGGCGGGATCGATGAACTCACCGGCAGCCATAAAGGTTATGGACTGGCGACTATGGTAGAGATCCTCTCGGCAGCCCTCCAGGATGGGAGCTATACAAACGCGTTACTGGGGCAGGATTCTGAGGGTAAACCCGCTCCATACAAACTTGGGCATTTCTTCCTGGCGATCAACATTGATTTCTTTACCGATCTCGAACGCTTTAAAGAGATCGTAGGAGATATCTGTACCCAGCTTCAATCATCCACGAAACTGCCCGGTCAGGATAGGATCTGGGTCGCCGGAGAGAAGGAATACGAGAATGAACAACGGGTTCGCAGGCAAGGAGTTCCGGTTGTTCCCAATCTTCAAAAGAACATTGAATTCATGCAGAATGCCCTGGGTATTGAACTGATCCGCTTCTAATATCCTTGCATCACGGGATTATGCCAGTATATTGTTTAGTAGAAAAAACATATATAAGGAGTCAGAAATGAAGAGAACCTTTGCCATTATGTCGCTGCTGTTCTGCATCTTTGTACTGAACGCGGTCAGTTTTGATTGGGACGGCGAGTTCCGTACCCGCGCTGCAATGTACAACAATATGTCCGAACAGAATGGTGGACATATCGACAATCGTTTACTGCTCAACCTCAATGCCAGCTTGTATCCATCACTCAAGCTTGTTTACGGCATTGAAGTCGGAGACGTCAGATGGGGTGATCCCGCAACCGGTGGAGATCTGGGATCAAACGCTCTCAACGTCGAGACTAATCTTTTGTATTTAGAACATCAATTATCGTGTCTCAATCTCAAAGTCCGCTTGGGTCAACAGTATTGGGCTGATCATCGTAGCATCGTCCATGATGATACTTTCTCAGGAATAATGCTCTCCACAGAGGATCTTGCGGGATTCAACGCCGAGATCGGTTATCTTAAACCGGCTGAGGAAGATCTTGCTGTCAATGACGATTATCATGTCGTGGTAGCCAACCTCTCCACAACCGATGGGGATATGGGAATTCAAGCCTACTATGGCAATGATATGAAGCTGAATCACAACGCGAATCTTACTATGCTTCCCTATTATACCCTTCAGAGTGGACCTGTGTCTCTCGACCTCACCGGAATTCTTGAATACCAGATGCATAACAACAATGTGGACAGTGAGTTTACCTATGGTGTTGCCGCTAAAGCCGGCGTAAGTGTGGGATCAGCAGAGATCGGTGGAGATTTCCTCTACATCAGTGAAAATGGTCTTACAACCCTTTCTCATTATTACCAGAATGGTCTTTATCTCTATGGGTGGGGAAAGTGGAACGATAGCGTAATGATCAATTACACCGATCCCTCAAATCCACTCTCGACCATTTCCGGATTCCCCTATCCTGATGGAGACAAAGGTCTGCTTTCAGCGGTCGGCAACCTGAACTACACTGCTTGCTCCAAGACCAATCTCTTCGCTCACGCAGGATATGTGACGACCTTTGCTGATTCGAATCCCGCCATAGGAGTCGAGGTCAATGCCGGCGTGGAATACCAAATCATTCCTGATCTTCTGACCATCGCAGGTTACGGAGCCATTGGCTTACCCGGAGACTACCTTGTCGGAACGGAAGATATGTTGTATCTATTGGGTAGCTCTGTCCAGGTTAACTTCTAAGATAACTATTCAGCATTAACTAAGCTCCGGCTTTCATGCCGGAGTTTTTTTTGTACCTTATACAGTTCTGACACGATGCTCTGCTTCGGCATTATCTCGCCCAAACAACTCTTCTCCAGAGCTTGAGTGCCAGCTATGATCAGCTTCTGTTATTATATGCATATGCCCTTACATCCACATTACCTCACCAGAGGATGCGCGAATCAAACACAAACGCATCCCGAGTGATCACCGTTTGTCCATACGGGAATCACACGGGAAGCATACGGGAAGCATACGGGATGCATACGGGATGCGTTTGATGATGCTAATGGGAAAGAAGTTGAAAGCGGGATGATAACTCATCCCGCTTTATATGATCTCTCAAGCTCGTATATTGTTCTATTCAGGCTTTTTTGACGGTGCACTGATCATCCAACTGATGCCGAACTTATCGGTCAAGCCACCGAAGTAATCTCCCCAGAATGCGTCAGCGAGGGGCATGCTGATCTTTGCGTCGATAGAGAGCTTTGCCCATATCCTGTCCACTTCCTCTTTGGAATCGGCAGTGATCATCAAGGCAACGTTATTGCCAAAGTTTGTCACTCCACCGAATTCAGGAGCAGTGTCCGAGCCCATGATCACGGTCTCTTCACTGATGGGCAAGCTCATATGCATGATGAGCTGACCGAGTTCCTCGGAAATCGAATACTGAGGATCGGCAGGCATATCTTTGAAACGACCGACGTAGGGGAAGTCACCGCCAAAGACATCACGGTAAAACTCGAAGGCTTCCAGGCAATTGCCGTTGAAATTCAGGTAAGGATTTATCTTTATCATTATTAACTCCTAATAGGTATTTAGTGATAATCTAACGAAATATCTGCCAGGGCAAAGCCTTATTTCCCAGCCTCAGAAAGTGGATTCAAACAAAAACCCCGGTTCAAACGAGCCGGGGTTCTGCTAATAGTAATCTGTTGAGTATCAGGAGAGATCTTGGATCAGGCAATAGCTCCGCTGATAAGGAAACAGGTCGCGAAGGAAATGATCGCGTAAAGTTCGGGATACACAGCCAGGATCAGAGTCTTGGAAAAGACATCATGACCACCGCCAATGCTCTCAATACCTGTGCAAACGATCTTTGCCTGCTGAATAGCGGAGATCAGACCAACCGTACCCATGATCAGTCCCGCGCCAAAGATGGCACTTGCCTGAAGCATGGAGATCGTAGGTGTGATGATCGCTTGAAGGATGAAGAACGCGCCAAAGCCATAGAGGCCTTGCGTTCCAGGAAGCGCTGACAAGATCATGCAGTTGGCAAAGATATCATCACGTTTCTTGAGGGCGGCGACCGTGGCGCTGCCTCCCATAACTGTTCCTATCGCACTGCCGACACCGGCGAGAGCTACCATCAAAAAGATACCGATCCAGGCAATGATCAGGGCAAAACTGGTACCGGTTACTGGTGCAACTGTTGCTGCAAGTGTGGTTAAAGGCATGTTACCTCCCATTTATCATACTTATTTTTGTCTTCCAAAGGGTTTATATTCGAGACCGGGTCCTGCGAACCCGGAGTTATTAAAAAACTCAACAAAGGTCAGACGCATCGGGTGGACGAATCCGCTTAAAGCGCCGAGGGCAAGATTGAGGCTGTGTCCAAACAGCATAAAGATCGGGAAAATGACGTATCCTGCTATTGGTATATTGAGCAAATTAGCCGCAATGGAATTCATCACAAAACCGAGAATACTGCTCGAGACCCCGAGAGCGAAGAGACGGATGTAAGACAAGATGTCTCCGAAGAACCCGGTGACGACCTGATACATGACCCAAATGCCGCCCAGAATATTGATTATCACATTCTTACCAGGTGCATTGAAGAGCAAGACCAGTGCCAAACCGGCGTAGAGAACGTAAGGGGCATAGACATGAGCAATCGTCCTGGGCGCGCCAAGCATAGTCGAACCCATGATCGCCAGAGCGAAAACAAACAGGAAAGTGCCAAATGGCGCGAGTCCATGTTTGAATCCATTCTGTTTGATCGACTTGATGGTATTGACCATCTTGCCGAAGAGGATCTGGATGGCACCCAGTAACAGAGCGAAATTGAATATCTGCCCTGTCTCACGGATGAGAACAGTTTGTCCGATCCCGGAGATCTTTTTCATGTCATAACCGAGTATGCTTCCCATGACCCAGCCCATAATGATCGATGATATACCGAAAACAACGATCAGCATGCCATAGCCCTTAAAAGCTTCATTCTTCGCCTTGAATCTCAGGAACAAGCCTATCAGCAGGAAGATCACCCCATACGCCACATCTGCATTACAGAAGCCAAAGAATAGCATAAAGAACGGAGCGAACATCGGAGTCAGATCAAACTCATTATAATATGGCAACATATATAGCTTGGCGATCGGCTCGAAGAGCCTGGCAAACCAGTTGTTGCGGAGTTTGATCGGGACGTTGTCGTCCGCTAAAGCATCTGCGGAGAAATGAATGATCTGTTCCTGATCCAGGAAGTCTTTGAGAGCCTTCTCACGACTAACGGGAATCCAGCCCATGAGTATCTTAAGATGGTCGTCTGCTTCATCGTCCGCCTGACCTAAAGCATCCTCATAAGCATATTCCTGAAGGATCGCATCGATCTCTGATGTGAAAGCGGTTATCGCAGTCTTTGCAGTGATCCTGAAGAACTCATTGATATCCGCGATTTGGGTTTCTATGTCTTTCCGCTGGTTCTCCAGTTCGTTCAGAGTATGCTGATGAAAGCTAAAGGACTCCGCTTCGATCGAGGGGTTGATCCCTGTGTAAAGAAGCGCAAAATAGACTATCCCGGAATGTTCATGAATGATCCGGATGGGGAACTGATCGAGCCACTCCTGCTTAAAGTGATTCTTTAGACAAGTGTGGTAAGCTATCTTGATCCCAGACTGTTCGATCTTCGCTGCCAGCTCCCGGTCAAAGTGTCCCCAGGGGATGAGTTCATGGATCTGTTTGGTCACCAGCTCGAACTGACGATTTAGCTTATCCCGTTGTTCACGGGCGCTCTTCACCTTGTTCAGCAGAGCTTTTGTGGGCAGATTGGTGCTTCCTTCCTCAGGATCTTTGATTTTTTGCAGGAACTTGATCGTTTCCGTATATTCAGCCACCAACTCGCTCTGTTGCTGCATCAATTCCGTGCTTACATCACGGTTTTTGACGATATGCACCATACCTAGCTTCTGGAGCTTGTTCAAAAACTCCTCATAGTCCAGATGATAGAGCACGAAGCTGTATTTCCGCATCTTTTCGATCATGCGCTCACCTCGTTGTTCATCCTGTTCTTGAGAATCTTCTGTCCCGCTTTGGAGAGGTTCTCCTCATCTTCGAGGAAACGCTTGATCTTGAGGATTGCTTCCTCAAACGCGGGAATCTGGACCTTCTCATAGAGATTGACCTTCTGGGTGGTCTTTTTACGGACGCGTTCCAGAATATGCATCTTACGGTTGAAGAACTGCTGTTCGATCTGAAGTTCAGAGACTTCCTTGAGCAGTTGGACTCCTTCCAGGAACCATGATGGAGCACGGGAAAGGTTGAATTCCGCGATATCGAAATCGATCTTACCCAAGGTAGGTGTCTTGACTCCGGCTATTTTGCGGCTGATGATCTCGACGTTCTTGACGCTCACCAGGGAGGGATCGAATTCACAGAAGAGCTTCATAAACTCGTTCAGCTCCGTGAATCGTGCCTGGATCTTGACGTCGAACGCGTGCACTGTATCACGAGCCCGCTTGACTTCCAGCCGGAGTGCGCTTTCCTTGTTTTTCAGGGTGGGCAGCGCTTTGATCCTGACCTTCAGTTGCTTGTTCAAGTCCTGCAAAGCAGTCTTGTTATATTGGAATTTTAAGCTCATTGCTTGGTCCAGTAAAGCTTCATAAATTCTTCTTTGATGCCGATCTCAGCCTTGTTGAAGAACTCCTGGAAGAGAGCCCAGGTCGTATCCAGCATCTTATCGAGATCGATATTGACGTCGATGGCAAGAATATCATTCGAGTACTTCTTAGCGAACTTCAGCACACGCTCATCGTAATCAGAGAGATCAAAACCATTCTCCAGCTTGGTCTTGGCATTTGCGGCATCGGCATACAAGCGGATGGCAGCATTCATGACCTGAGGATGGTCGGCTCTTGTCTTTTTGCCGATCACGAGCTGTTTCAGACGTGAAAGAGACCTGAAAGGATCAACGATCACCTTGGAGATATCGGTATCACGGCGCAGATAAAGCTGTCCTTCCGTGATATAACCAGTATTATCAGGGATAGCATGAGTGATATCTCCGCCGGAAAGGGTCGTGACCGCGACGATCGTGATCGAACCTCCATCCGGGAACTGCACAGCTTTCTCATAGAGCTTTGCCAGATCGGAATAGAGCGAACCCGGCATACTATCCTTGGAGGGGATCTGATCCATACGGTTGGAAACGATGGACAGAGCGTCGCAATAGAGTGTCATATCCGTGAGCAGTACTAGAACCTTCTCTTTCTTCTCGAGAGCGAAGTACTCTGCCGCGGTAAGAGCCATATTGGGCACAAGAAGTCTTTCCACAGGAGGATTCTCAGTCGTATTCACAAAAGAGATGATACGATCGATCACACCGGCGTTCTCAAAAGCGTTCTTGAAATAGAGATAGTCATCATTAGAAAGCCCCATGCCACCGAGGATGATCTTATCCGCGTTGGCTCTGAGAGCCACCATTGCCATAACCTGATTGTAAGGCTGATCGGGATCGGCAAAGAAGGGGATCTTCTGTCCCGTCACGAGCGTGTTATTCAGGTCAATACCGGCAATACCGGTAGCGATCAGTTCAGAAGGCTGTAAACGCCTAACCGGATTAACCGAAGGTCCACCGATCTCGACTTCCGTGCCTTCGACTTCCGGGCCACCATCGATAGGATCACCATAAGCGTTGAAGAAACGTCCTGCAAGTTCTTCGCCGACCTTCAGTACGGGAGGCTTGCCAAAGAACACGACTTCCGCGTCCGTCCCGATACCTTCAGTACCGGAGAATATCTGCAGCGTGACCGTATCGCCAATGATCTTCACGACTTGCGCCAGACGTCCGTCCACGATCGCCAGTTCTTCATTGCCAACGCCTGTGGCATTGACCGAGCAGGTTGCTTTCGTGATCTGATTCAGCTTGGTATATATCTTCTGGAAGGCTGTCATTTGGCTCTCCTTTCTGTCACAAGGGCACCGATCTCGGTTTGATATCCTTTGAACTCAGCGCTTTCATATTCGGAGTAGTTCATCTGTTTACAGAGGTTTTCGATCCTCACGAAGTAAGGCTGAACTTCCTCATATCCTTCAAAGGCGAAATCCGTATCACAGATATCGAGAATGAATTCCATCATATAGCGCTGTCGGTTCATCGGCGTTGACTGATCTATTCTATCAAAACCATCCTGTTGCAGAATGATCCTGTCGATCAGCTCGCTCTTCCTGAATTTCTCATGATAGGCAAGGGGAACGCCGTCGTCACCCAGAATGTTGATCTGATCATAGGCTTCCTTACCACGCAGGAGGATATCCTTGGCATGCAGAACTTTCTCGACCCAGTCAGGTGAGATATTCTTCTTAAGATACTCCTGAACCTCGTCATATTCCAGATATTTGGAATATGAATCGATTGGATCGACTGCAGGATAACGCTTGGAGTCCGCTCGATCCTGAGACAGAGCGTAGAAACAGCGGGCTGACTTCTTGGTTGATTCAGTGACGGGTTCCTTGAGGTTACCACCGGCAGGTGAAACCGTTCCGATAAAGGTGATAGAGCCTGACGCACCATTATTGAGATAGACAAATCCGGCTCTGGAATAGAAGTTTGAAACTATTGCGGGCAAGTCCATAGGGAAAGCGTCAGGTCCAGGAAGCTCTTCCATACGATTGGACATCTCTCTGAGAGCTTGTGCCCAACGTGAGGTCGAATCTGCCAGGAGCAGAACTTTCAAGCCCATCGTGCGATAGTATTCAGCGATAGTCATCGCAGTATAAACAGAAGCTTCACGGGCCGCCACAGGCATGTTTGAGGTGTTACAGATGATAATTGTACGTTCCATGAGTTTACGTCCGGTGCGCGGATCATCCAGCTCAGGGAATTCCACGAATAGTTCCACGACCTCATTTGCACGCTCTCCGCAGGCTGCGACGATGATCAGGTCAGCGTCCGCGTTCTTGGAGATACTGTGCTGAAGCACCGTCTTACCACAGCCGAAAGGTCCGGGAATAAAGCCTGTTCCACCTTCGACGATGGGGTTCAGCGTATCGATCGTGCGCACACCAGTCTCCATCAAGCGGAAAGGACGCGGCTTGTCTTTATAGGCACGGATCGGAAGCTTAACTGGCCAACGCTGCACCATGGTAATGACATAGTCCTTACCGTCTTCATCGGTGACTTTGGCGATCTCATCCGAGATCTTGTATGAACCGGCAGCAGCGACGCTTTTAATGGTGTATTGACCGGTCATGGTAAAAGGCAACATGATCTTATGAGAGATCCAGCTTTCGGGAACTTCTCCCAGCCAGGCACCACCGGTGACTTTATCTCCGGCTTTTGCCAAAGGCTTGAATTCCCAGGTGGATTCCTCATCGAGCGGATCAGTGTATTCACCACGTGTGAGATAGACACCATCCATTTTATTCAGATCGTTCTGCAAACCGTCATAATTCTTGGAGAGCATTCCCGGTCCAAGCTTCACTTCCAGCATATGCTCAGTGAATTCTACACTGTCACCGGGACGTAAGCCGCGGGTACTTTCGAAGACCTGGGCATAAGCGACGGAGCCAATGATCTTGATGACTTCCGCCATCAGCTTGACGCCTTTCAGATCGATGTAACAGATCTCGTTTTGCGAAACCGGCCCGTCGACCTCGACCAGGACCAGGTTGGCAATGATTCCTTTAACGATACCTTTGGTCATAAATTACCTTCTATTATTTACTTTTAATCGCATATTCTTCAGGAAAACTGAAGCTGTTCTCAAGCCCGGTCAGCGCTTCGTAGAAGACACTCTTTCCTGCTTCTGTATCGAGAGTCGTCCAACGCGCCAGGATCCTGAGCTTACAATAGTAGCCAAGGATACGATCTATGGAGAAGTACTCAAAGAAGTTCTGATCCTCGATCCACTTCCAGCGATAGACATCATAACCACGCTCACGATAGAGGATGTTATTCTGATCATAGATGCGCCAGATCGCTTCATAGACGGGATATTCCTTGCCCAAGCCAAAATCCGAAGCCTGACTCTTTGCCAGCTTCTCGGTGAGGTCACTCTCTCCGATCAGATAATCAGCGTAAGCATGTTCGTGCCTGCGTCCGCTTATGGCGATCAGGATATTCTGGATATCAGCGTTCAATCTGAACCACTTGCGGATGAACTCGTTCGAATTCTTCCATGCCTGTTGATAGAACTCGACCATGAACTTATGATCCGTTCTGGCAAAGGACGGAAGCTCCTCGGCACCGGTAAGCTCCAGCCCCAGAGTCTCGAAGTAATCCGGCAGGCCAGCAAACTGCTCAGGCATCCGTGTCGCTGGATTATCCAGCTTTTGTTTCAGATATGCCTGAAACTCTTCATAAAAGCCTTCCGGATAGAGCGATTCACCCACAGGACGAGCCTGCTCGGGATACCATAATGACAGCAGATGGGTTACCTCCGCGGGTATGTGCAAAAGCTCCATCAACCGGTAATCAGTCTGAGACAGATGCAGCTTGGCGTCTGCAAGAAACTCTGTCGGAGTATAGGTCAGTTTGCTGTCATCGAGCCCAAGATTTGGCAGCCCGGTGATAAAATAGTAGTATTGCATGATTCCGGATCAGGATTCAAACAGGAGTTTCTGAGTTCTGGCACGGAGAAAGGACTTGAAAAGATTGGTAAAATCCTCATCCGTAAAGCTGAGCTTATACGTCCCATTTGCCGGTGAGATGGTAAAGCCATCTTTCATGACCGGCGAGAAATCGACTGTCAGCTTGTTGTTCAGAACAGCTTTCATTGAGGTGATATAGCTCTCATCCAGCTTCTTTTGCAGACTGTCGGACAAGACGATATTGCCATCCGCATGATCTTTCTTCCAGCCTTCCAGAACTTCCATGATCATCTTTTTGATGAATTCGGCATCTTCAAACGCTGATTTGACGTTCTGATCGAAGACAGATTCCAGGATCAGATCCGTGACCTTGTTCTTGAGGGAGGAGATACTATGCTGGGCTGCTAGCTTGATATCTGAATTGCTGTTCTTTTGAAGCTCTTCGGCTTTATGATTCGCGTCAGAAACTGATGCCTGCGCTTTCTGATTCGCGTCGCTGAGGATCGCTTCCGCTTGTGCTTTGGCTTCGGACAAGATCCTGTCAGCCTCTGCTTTGGCTTTGGCGACTCCTTCGTCGTAAACCCTGGTCAATAATTCTTGCAACTGGTCGTTCATAATCTATACTCCAGCTAAAAATTTCATCGAGCCATTCCGC
>DAOPZE010000016.1:16322-29556 GCA_035353255.1 Candidatus Cloacimonadota bacterium | reverse complement strand
ACCCTGTCAACACAGGCGCTCCCTTGGACGAAACTCTCCCCGTCGAGCTCTCCTCTTTCACTGCCAATATCACGAATCAGAATTATGTATCCCTGAATTGGATCACCCAGTCAGAAACTGGGGTTGTGGGATTTAGTATCTACAGATCTCAGGAAGACAACCTTGAAAGCGCTGCATTGATCTCACCGATGATCACCGCGACCAATACTTCCCAGATGCAGAGCTACGTCTATGTGGATGAGGAGATCTTCGAGGACGGCACCTATTATTACTGGCTGGAGAATGCTGATCTGGATGGCACCAGAGACTATCATGGTCCTACTACGATCCAATATACCAGTATGAACAACAATGGTACACCATCCATGATCCCCGTCACCGGAATAAACTCAGTATATCCCAATCCCTTTAATCCGAGCACCTGTATCAAATATGGCTTGAAAGACTCCGGGAAAGTTGATATTACTATTTACAACAGCAGAGGCCAGAAGATCCGGAATTTACTCAGCCAGACAATGGACGCCGGAGTTTATCGTCTCTTCTGGAACGGTCTTGACGATACAAACCAGATCTGCACATCAGGTGTCTATATCGTCCGTATGACCACGCCGACCCGTTCATATAGCAGCAGAATAATTCTTCTGAAATAAACCAGATCAACTCCCTGTATTACAAACGGATGCGCCTGCATCCGTTTTTTTTGCTCTCCCTTTTTCACATGCCTGTCCGTCCGGTATTTATTCGGTATCATCCCGGTATCATATCCTGTCAGGACAGGACATGATACCGGGATGATACCCATTTGTTGCAGGTATTTCATAATGCTGTTGATAAAGCGGGTGATAAATAAAACAGGGCTTGTATTGCAGGGCAAAAAGAATAATATATCGTTGAGAGGTGATAATATGACCACGAGTTTTAATCTGAAACGAATGATCGACACCGAGCTGCATTTTGCATCTCGCTTTACGAATGTGACCCTCAAGGACTGGGGACTTCTCTTTTGGAATGAGGGTAATAAGACATCCTGGGACAGTAATCACGCCATTATTGTCGACTACGTGGGAGTGGAATCCACGATCCGTGAGATCATGAATTTCTACAAAGCGAAAGGGATCACAGCCCGAATCTATCCTTCACTTCGGGATAACGAACTTGATCAGCTCAAGCCACATCTTGAGCCGCACGGATTCAAGATCGATGTTTTGCCCGTCCATTATGCCGTCCACGAGAAAGAAAGCAAGATAGACCCGACATCCGGCATACATTTTGAGAGGATCCGTCAGATGACCGAACCACTCTCAGAACTGATCCTTGCCGGCGGTGGAGGTGAATGGACACTGAAGGTCGCGCAGCGTCACCTACAGCATCCCGCTTATCATCTTTTGGGAGGATATGTTCAGGATGAACTGGTCTGCGTGGCGTCCGTGAACGTATTTGCCGGCTACTCCCGGGTCGATGATGTGATGACACATCCTTTCTATCGTGGAAAGGGCTATTCCAGCGCTATGATACACTACATGGTCGGCTACCACAAGCGGACTACTGAGAATTATCTCTACCTTTACTCCTCCGTACCTGAAGCTATCCACATCTACGAAAAAGCCGGATTCGTCAGGATCCCGGAGCAATTCCAGATATTCAACGCCTACAAAGAATAGAGCGTTATACCAATTTACATATTTTAGAAAAAGCCCGGTGCGTTTTGCACCGGGCTTTTATTATTATCTTGGTTGAAAGGGGGATCAACTGAACCCACGGCTCATGGCATCACCCAGATCGAAGATCGGCAGGTAGATAACCACGATAATGGTTCCCACGATCGCTGCCATCATCACGATCAGCAACGGTTCGATCAATGAAGTCAGACGATCGATGACGGAATCAACCAGTTTCTCATAGAATTGGGCTGCCTTGCCCAGAAGTTTGTCCATATCTCCGGTCTCTTCACCGGTAGAAAGCATCTGCAGCAAGGTCGGCGGGAAAGCCCCGGTTCTGCGGAAAGCGTTTGCCACGCCATATCCTTCTTTGACCATGACTCTTGCCTTGCGGACGGCACCTTCGACGACTGCGTTCTGCACGACGTTTTCAGCCAGTTCCATGGTGTCCATGATGGGAACACCGGCAGCCATCAGGATACTGAACGTTCGGGAGAATTTACTCATGATAGAATTAGTAAACACTTGCCCGATAACCGGTATCTTCAGTTTGAAGGCATCCATGACGTATCTTCCCCGGTCAGTCAGATAGACGAGGAAGAAAGAAACGATCACCATCAGGAACAGCAGGATGGCAAGGAAGAGGTGACCCGTGACGAACTTACTGATGTTGATCGCGATGATCGTCGGAGCCGGGAGATCAGCGCCGAAATTTGCATAAACTTCGGTGAACTGCGGGATGATAAAATAGAATATTCCCCAGACCACAGCGATCAAAAAGACCATGATGAATATCGGGTAAACCATCGCGGACCAGACTTTACGCTGGGTGTCCTCGATCTTCTCCAGATAGTCCGAAAGTTCATCCAAAACCGTGTGCAGGGTACCGGAAACTTCACCAGCCTGAACCAAGGCAACATACAGGGGATTGAACACACCCGGGTGTTGTTCCATAGCTTCGGACAGAGAAAAGCCTTTGCGGATGTCATCGGAGATCTTACGGAGTACTTTGGAGAACTTCTTGCTTTTCTCTTCACGCTCGAGGTCGGAGATGGCTTTTTCGATGGTCAGACCGGCAGAGAACATGGTCGAAAGCTGGCGGGTGAAAAACACGAGAACTTTGAGTGATACACCCGTTCTGAACTTGTAAAAGGCAAGCATGACTTTGTCGAAGAGCGACATCTTGCCCTTGAAAGCACCCTCTGCGGCAGCTTTCACGGCGATAATGGTATTGCCTTCTTTGCTTAGCTTGTCAACGACCATATCCAGAGTGTCGGCTTTCATCAAGCCTTCGACTCTGGCACCCTTGGCGTCCTTTACGATGTAGGAAAAATTCGGCATAGGCTAAACCTTCTGTTTATCTTATTTTTATGATTATTCAACAACTGTGAGTTTGATGACTTCACGGATAGAGGTCATTCCCTCTTTCATCTTTACCAGCGCGGCATCGTGCAGAGTACGCATCCCGGAACGAAGTGCGGCGTCACGGATCAGATCCTGATTTCCACCATCATATATGATCTTTCTGATCTCAGGATTGACAGTGAGAAGCTCGAAGATACCTGTACGGCCGGAGAAACCTGTGTTGTCGCAGTGGACGCATCCGGTGCCGATCTTGAACTTGATGTTCGCTGCTTCTTCAGCAGTCAGACCGCAATCTCTGATCTCTTCTGGAGTAGGCTTATAATCTGTCTTGCAATGTTTGCAGATCTTACGCATCAAACGTTGCGCCATAACGAGAGACAGGGAGGAACCGACCAGGTAAGGTTTGATACCTATATCGATCAGACGGGTGACCGTCGCGGGGGCATCATTCGCGTGCAGGGTTGAAAACACGAGGTGACCGGTAAGAGAGAACTTGATAGCGATGTCCGCGGTTTCCTCGTCACGGATTTCACCGATAAGAACGATATCCGGATCCTGACGCAGAACGGAGCGTAGGGCTGAACCGAAGGTCAGGCCGATCTGTTCTTTGGTCTCGATCTGGGTGACACCTTCAAGACGATATTCCACAGGGTCTTCAACGGTGATGATATTGGTCTCAGGGTCTTCGATCTCTTTGAGCGCGGCATGCAAGGAAGTTGATTTACCGCTACCGGTAGGTCCGGAAACGATAATAATTCCATAAGGACGGCGAATGATCTTCTGGAATATCTCCATATCTTCGCCCTCGAACCCCAGGGTACTAAGCTTGAATCCAAATTCGCCCTTGTCCAGAAGACGCATAACGACCTTTTCACCTAAGACGGTGGGGGTTATGGACACACGGACGTCAACGCTCTTCAGAGCGGTTTTTAAAGCTATGTGACCGTCCTGAGGAAGACGGCGTTCGGCGATATTGAGTTTGGACATAACCTTGATCAAGGAGATCACACCCATGTGCATACCGATAGGAGGAGTCATAACTTCTCGCAGGGCACCATCGACACGGAAACGCACTCTGGTTGTCTTGATCAGGGGTTCGATATGAATATCCGTGGCACCAGCTTTGATAGCTTCATTGATGATCAGATTAACGAGCTTGACGATGGGCGCTTCAGCGTCTCCGGAAGCTGCCGCGATCGTGATCTCGTTCTCTTCATCGTCAACCGCGACAAAGTCAAATCCGCCGACAGCGTCTTCGACCTGGGAGGTTGTGCGGATACTCTTGTAGTATTTATCCAAAGTATCCTGGAGAGATCTGTCGCCAATAAGCAAAGGCTTGACGTTCTTGCCCAGGATCTTTTTTAAACTATCAATAACGGTAAGATTCTCGGGATCGGTCAGAGCGACCACGACCCCGTCGCCTTCCTCGCGGAGGGCAACAACGCGGTTTTCGGTTGCATAAGGTTCGGGAATAAGAGCGACCACATCAATGTCGAGATCCATGAGTTCATTGTCTTCGACGATATCATAACCCAACTGGAGATGGAGCGCGTGAAGCAAGGAACGCTCTTCCAGATGTCCGAGTTTTATCAGAGTTTCACCTATTTTCAAACCGAAATTGGATTGCTTGATCAAGGCTTCCTTGACCTGGTCTTCGGTGCAATATCCTTCATGCACCACTATCTCGCCCAAACGGGCATATTGAGGATCATAGCTCATGTAAACATCCTTGTTAGTAATAATTAAAATCTACATAACCGCTTGGCGGATAATCAAGTGTCTATAGCAACTCCCGGTATGAAAAATTTGGTGTGGGGATAAAACTATCCCCACACCATGGTTCATTGTTTATTAGAAAGGCGGGTTCCCAAGGTAGTTAAGTAAAGCTACGCTTGTTTCCGCGAATACATTAGTTCCAAGGATACGACCGACGATCGATCCGTTCAGCTGTCCGGGAAGTCCGGTTGTCGGGTCTGGAGGCGGAACCTCCTGCCAGTAATACCGGATTCGTCCGATGGCTGTTCCAGTCCAGTCTGTTGTGATCTGCCAGACAGGATCTGTGGGAACATTCGCTGTTCCGGCAGTATAGACGAACTGACCATTGGTACAAACCATCATGATCTTGGCGTCGTGAATAGCGCTTCCCTGCCCATCGGTCAGCACACAATAGATGTCTGCCTCCTTTGTGCTGGGCGGAATCGCGGCACCAGTAGTCGGGTTCGTACCGAAGTTTAGCAGTCCGGGTTGAGCTTGCATTTCGAAACGAGGATCGTTCAGAGGAAGGATCACTATGGTTTGTCCAAAGATGGACTCGCCCGTTCCGCTACCGGTTTCGGCTCTGATCGTAAGAGGTTCAAAGGTATAGGTACCGGCATAAGTGAGGATCGTGTAGGCAACACCGGCAAGTGAGTCTCCGTTCACACTAACATTACCGACAAAGGCGTCACCACCGATCTGGCAATTGTAAGTGTCGTTGGGAAGGAAGAATCTGACGGCTGTGCCACGTTCGACTGAGTTACCCCAGATGTCTTTGACAACTGCGCCGGCAATGACTCTCCACAATCCACCACCCATATTGACACCGGTATTAAAGGCGCCGATGAAAGGAACGATGGTTGCCGGAGGACCTGCGTTAATAATAATGTTGGGCTTGGAGGCATAGACGAGAACGCCGTTATCCTTGTAGCAGTATGCGCCAACCATAAGGACTCCGGAGACTGTTCCGCTATTAACGGAAACCTGCGCTTCACCTCCGCTCGATTGTACCCAGACCGTGTCTGCGACCGGTTGATTATTCAGATTGGCTCCGGCGGGAGGATTGTTGTTTATGATCCTGAATCCGACCTGCCTGGTGCTGTCAATGAGGTTACCATTGATGTCGCGGAGTTTAACTCTGAGAATTGCTGATGACTGACCACCGGTATTGGCTACGGCAAGTGTGATCTGCTCTTCCTGCGTGAACTGGATCGAATGGATATCATCAGAAGAGATGTTGAAGATCAAAGCCGTTGTCAGAGTATCACCATTGGCAAGAGCTGTGATCGTTGCCGCGCCAGCTTCAAGACCGGGGGTGAATCTGACTCTTGCGCTACCATTCACATCTGTATTAAGAGTGACGCTCTGAGTGGTATTCATAAATGTCCCAAGATTGGTCGTGAATTTGACCGGTTTGACAGGGCACAGATTGTTATAAGTATCTGTGAGCTTTGCCACCATGTGGATGGGGTTGATGCTGCCGACTGAACTCGTGTCAGCTTCAACCATCTCGTCATTAACTGTGACATAGCTCTTTAGTTCCAGATTGGATGGGCGACCGGGAGACACAATTATGCCCCTCGTCGCGCTCTTATCCGCTATCCTGGCAGTGACTACTCCCAGACCCGCGATAGTGCCTGCGTGAAGCGTTACACTTGCTCGCCCGTTTACCGTCTTGATCACGACGGAATCTCCCAGGACGTTGCCTTCTGAATCGATAAAGCTGCCTCTGGTCGTGGCAAAGGATATCAGAGTATTATTGGGAACATCATTGCCCAGAATATTTGTAGCTCTGGCTTTGATGCTGATCGACTGCATAACCGTTAGAGGCTGGGCTCCGATCGATGCTGGGGTTGGGAACTCAAGGGTTACGTGATCAATGGCGGGAACGTCAATGATCGCGACATTCACTTGAACTGTGTCCGCTGAGATAACCGAATCCGTGGCTGTAGTGCTGTAGTTGCGCACGATGGCATAGATCGTCGCAAGACCTACATCACCGTCATCCCAGAATGTGGATTCAGCCACACCGGTGCTATCGGTAGGAACATTGGTCAGAATTCTGCCAAGATCGGTCTTGAACTGCACGACCTGATTGGTGGCGGCAAATCCTTCACCGTTTTTAACGGTCACACTGATCGTGGAGAACGTAATGTTATTATCAGCATAAATTGTATCCGGCGAGGCGGTTATCCTGGTAATAATGCGCTCTTCCGAGGGCTTCGGCTTATACACATCCGGAATGATCGTGGGCGGATTACGCCGGTCGCATGAGCTTGATAAGCTCACCAGAATCAGCATAAGGACCATGATATAGGGACTGATGGAACGCAATTTCCTCATTGTTGTTCCTCCTGATTATCATCATCACCTTCATACTTGATCAAGGTACGGGTTAACCGTTCGTCGATCTTGGGCATGGGGCTGGATTCGAGAGTGGAAACGAGCCTGGGAGTGATCTCCATGATCAGGTCTGTATTTTCCACAAGCTCGTAACGATGCTGGAAAACCTTGCCGATAAAGGGAAGGTCACCAAGGAAAGGAAGCTTGGTCGTTTTCTGGGTGATGTTGGAATTGAGCAAACCACCCACAATAATACGTTGTTCATTGGGAACCGTGACAGTCGTTGAGACTCTGCGGACTTTGGTGCGGGGAACGTAGCCACCGACCAGATCGGTCACTGAGCTTACTTCCGGTGCGATAGTCGCGGTGATCTGACCGTCTTTATTCACAGTCGGGGTAACTTTGAGCATGATACCAACCTGCTCGCGCTCGACCTGGATCTGCTTCTCATTGTCGGTGACAACAAAGGGAACCACTTCACCGATATGAATCTCTGCAGCATTGCCATTCAAAGCCATGACACGTGTGTCTGTCAGAAGCTTGGCGGCATTGTTTTCGAGAAGCCAATCGATTGTGATGTCAAGAGCTGTAAGTTGACGGCTGAAATGTCCGATACCTTCAAAACCATTGATCCTCTGGAAATACTGCTGCTCGGGAAGAGCTTCGAAATCTGTCGGATCGCCATGAGGAAGATAACCGGTCTCATCATTATAATTGTAAGGAAGTCCAGTGCCTTCTGAATTCGTAGGATCTTCAGCGAGGATGGTGGTCAGGTGATTGAGGCGTGACCAGTCAATACCATATTTCTTGGCATTTGAGAGCTGGATCTCGATCAAGCGAACTCTGATCTCAATCTGCTGCTGCTCAAGGTCGATGTTACGTATGAACTCAGAAACCTGAGCAAAGGTCTCAGGGTTTCCATAGACCATGATGGCGTTCTGACCTTCCATCGGGACGATCTTACCGCCGGTGTTTTCCAAGGCTTTGCTGACCTTGGCGGCATCAAGATGGTTCAGATAGATGATATTGCTACGTTCGCCTGATTCTTCGCTGATCTTCTGCTTGTCACCAACGAGGAAAGTGTTGTCGCCAATAACCCTGTAGGAAAGACCGACAGCGCGTGCAACAAGAGAGACAGCGCTTTCGATCGGCACGTCTTTAATGTTGATGGTTACACGTTTCTCGTCTTTCTTGTCATCCGCGCCGGTAGATTCGCTTGCCAGCACGATATTGGTTCCGCTCAGGCGGGAAAGTGCGTTCATGACGGATGAAAGTGTGGCATCATCTGCATTGAAGGTAACTTTTGTGGCCAATTTTGCTCTGTTATCGACCTGCGCTCCGAGCATCGTCAAGCTAAACAGCAATCCGATCGCAAGGATAAGTGACAGATACCTTTTTGAGATCACCATATTCTTCATATTTACTCCCAATTTTCTATATTCCTTAATTAATAATCACCGAGGTTGTTTGTGGTTTCAGCCTGTTCCTGAGGGGTTAGCCTGGGACGGGGCTGAACAGAAATGGTGTTGTATCCGCCACCATAATAGTAAGTCATGGTATTTTCACCGATACTGGATATACGACGTCCTTCAATAACGTCTCCGACTCTTCCGCCATAGATCTTGTCCATATATTCGACATAAGCGATCTTGTTGCCAAATTCGTCAAAAGCAGTCGTTGAGAGACGGAATGTGTTCCGGATCATGTCCGCATATTCTTTTTCACGATCGACCTTATCTTTAATGATGTTTCCCTGACGCAGAGGGTCTCTGGTGCTGTTAAAGGTAAACATCTTACGATCCTGGATCGATGTTTCGATGGTCTTGATCCTGTTTAAGAGAGTATCGGATACAGATTCTTTGGTATATATCGATTTATCTGGTACTTTGGAACCCTGGATATGTATGGCATAAAGCCTGATTGCGAGAACTAACAGCGCAATGACAATGAGCGCTATCGCGAAATCTTTAACGAAGCGGAATTGCATTTATACCTCCTTCTTGACTTTGAATACCGACAGCTCAATAGTCACTTTGTAGCGGTTCGGACCAGTGGAGACTTCCTGCTTGTTGGTGGTTTGAGCCGGTGAGATATCCAGAGCATGGATCTTAATGAGGTTATCCATGGATTCAATTGCGGAGATGAACTGGCCGACCTGTACATAATTGGCTTCCAGTTCCATATTATAAGTGCACTCGATCAAACCGGGCTGGGAGAACTTGTTACTGTCAGACAGCCGGTTGATGGATATGGCGCTCTGATTGGCAATTTCGCCGATGCGGGTCTTGAATTGATTGATCTCGTCGAAAGAAAACGCGGAATCTTTAGTCAAGCTATTATCGATGATCAGGGCGAACTGACTAAGCTGTTCTTCCAGAATCTTCGAGCTGTTTAGCTTTTCCTGGGCGGTCTTGATTTTCTTATCATACTGCTCGATCTTTCTCAAATTGCTATGCAGCGAGTTTGAGCCGATCATGAGGAATATCACAGAACTCAGGATGATCAACAGGATCAGGATATAGTATCTTTCTCTCATTTCGCTGCCTCTTTCTTCTGTGTTTCTCTGCTGTAGCATTCAATAACGAATTCCAGGATCGCTGTATCCTTGGTGATCTGCTTGTTGATCTGTCCTGATTTGATCTGAGGGAAGTCATTCGAGATCTCAGGGTTAGCCTTGAGACGGTTGATGAACTCATTGATGAGGTCAAGTTCCTTTACACCGGAGTTTATAGGTGTTATCCCGTTCAGAGTAAGGATCCCGTTGTTGAAGGTCAGCTTGCTGACCGCAAGTTTATCGGTGATCTCATTACCCAGAGCGACCATTTTCTTCGCCCAGAATATACGGTTGTTAAAGGTCTCGGATAGCTTATCCAGATCTGCATTGGAAAGGTAATCACTTCCGGTCTCGAATGACTTGAGCTGATCCTCAGTTTGCTTGAGGAACTGCCTGCGGTTTTCGACCTTTTTGCTCAGATTCGAATTCACACTGACCATCAGGACGACAAGGACGACGAATCCCAAAGTGTAGGCGATAATTGCATTGCGGAAGGTTTTCTTTTCCCTCTCTGCCTGAACCTTGATCTCGCCAAATTTATTGAGGTTTATCCTAAAAAAGAAGGTTTGTCCCATTTCGTTAATCTCCCCTATTCCAATCTCATCGCTAAGCCGATGGCAAGAGCAAGCTGCGGATCTTTTTTATCCTGGAATTTCTCAGGCATTTCCACATTGATAAAGGGTAAGAATATCTCTGTGGGAATATTGACCTTGTCCTGGATATACTCGACCAAACCCTTGAGCTTGGCAGATCCACCCATCAGATACACCTTACGGTAATCGCTGTTACCTGCTTCTTTGACGTAAAAACGCAAGGCTCTGCGAACTTCCTCGACGATAAGGTCTTCGGTAGTTTTTTCGGAAATATCGAGCATGGAGATCGTCTGAACCTGAGCCGCGTCCGCGGCATCATTGAGTCCCCACTCCAACTTATAGTTTTCCGCGGTTTCCCATTCCATCTGGCGCTTACGCATGATGTCACGGGTAAAATGATAGCCGCCGTAGGGAATATCTCTGGCAAACATCCGGGAATCCGGACCCCAGATCACCATATTCGTCCGATGAGCACCTATATTCAGCAGGACATAAACACCATCTTCAGCAAAAGCATTAAGCGCGAAACTATTGGTAATGGCAAGGGAATCGATATCCACGATATTCGGAGTCAATCCGGCCGACACCAAGATGTTCGTATGCTCATTGAGAAGATCCTTATTGCTCGCGGCAAGCAGGATATTCATGTTGTTGGTCTTTTCTTCCACGCTGAGTACCTGATAATCAAGCACCATATCGTTTCCGCTGATGGGAATGTGCTTCTTGGCTTCAAAAAACAGAGCCGACTCCAACTCATCATCCGGTAGGAAGATAGTCTTGATCTGCTTGATACTGGTATTATCCCCGCCAATTGAGGTAACCAGATGCTTGATGCTCTTTGGGTTAATGTGCAAAGTCTTCAGAATCTCGATCAGCACAGGCGCAAAACGCTCCGGACGCAGATCCGAGGGAACATACTCTATTCCCATGGGAACCGTAGGGCGTATCTCATAATTGAGAAGTTTGAACCCGTCATGCAGCTTCTTGAGGTGAACGACTTTAACACTATGAGAACCGATATCGATTCCCACCGTTTCCTTGAACCGTTGCGTTTTTGTCTTCTTCATAGTTCCTCTTTATCTCTATGACATTAATATTTATAGGGTACGAGGAGGACGTCTGAGCACCCATGATTCTGTCTTCATGGGAGCATCGCCACCCTGCAGGTTAACTTCAGGGAAATCTCGCGGAGCACGATAATAGAACCGCGTATCATAATGGTAGTTCTTGGCATAACCAACACCCGTTCCCGTGGCGCCGGGATAATGAATGGTCGCCAGTTGGATCCCCAACACAGGATCAGCCATATTGACCTGTGTCGTTCCTCCACAGAAATCTATAGGGATATTCCAAACACCGTTGGAGGGATATTCTGTATCATAGGGGCTGCGGTGCACAAATCCACGTCTGCGCTGCGCGACCGAACCCCAGAGGTTGATATCGCCCCGTTCATCATAGGGCAACCGCTCCGGCCAAAGAGGATTGTACCAGGGGTAGTCGTTATTCGCTGGCCACGGCGATGAGGTTGTCTGTGGGAATTTCCTGCGATGCAGATCGATCATTTCCCAAAGTGTGGTGCCTATTCTGACTGCTGGCACGGAGGGATGTGGATGTTGGTATTCAAAGGTGAATACGCCATCCTTATGTGGATCACCGTTACCATTCGCAAGGGCGCATAGCGCTGCGTAGATGTTGATCCCGGCTTGCTCACCCGTGACCCCGTTGGGTCCGCAATTTGGGTGATAGCGAAGCGAATCGATCGGATCACGATAACCATATTTAATGTGAATAGATTGCTCAGAAACAAGACCCACTATATCAGTCTGATTCATACTGTTGGGTGTGTCCGGAGCCTGTCCCAGAGGAGTTCCCGCTAGGGCAATGTCGCCGATCAGAGAAAGTGTATCGCTGGTTCCCCAAGTTTGGTTACCGGAGAATGTTCCTCTGATCCAGAGTTTACCCTGAACAAAGAAGGTCTGGTTGCCACCACCACCCCCGGGGGCTTGGGTCCAGGTAGTATCTGACGCCAGATACGTATTGCGGTAAAGGGGGTCACCTAAAGGATTGGCAGGATACTGCGCGTAAACATACTGGTGTTGAGTCGCCGGGGGATTGATCTGACCTATAACCAAATCGAAGGAGCTGCCACTGACGGTTACCATATAGATCTTGGTATCATCATCAGAATTGCCTATATGAAGCCCGTTCCGTCGAATCGAGTGCATTGTTGTGGGATAGTCAAACTTTCTATAACCCTCGACATATCCTCCGAGGAAAACTTCGTCATAGGGTATGTTTCCGGAAAAGACCTTGATCTCACCGGAAGTACTGACCAGATCGTAGAATGTAGGCCATCCACCGTTGGTTCCGCCACCCGCCTGTTTGATCCAGATATCGGAATTACTATGAACTCTGCCATGGATGATATCCGGTCCATAGAAATAGACGGGGGTTTCGTTGGTGGATTCATCGTTGTCTGTGAAGTACATGAATTCAGAATATCTCTGCTTACGGAGGAAGAACTCACCATACTTTCTGACCAGTGATTCATTACCGAGTGTAAATGCCGCCTGATTGATCCCGCGTCGTGAATTGATCAGGGATTGGATAACGTAACCCTGGCTGGTGCCAAAAGTCGCGGTTTCTCCCTCTTGATCCGTCACACCCGTTGTCACATATTGCTTATGAGTGATCTTGGACTGCAGGACAAAAGTCTTTTTCATATGAGAGCCGATCACGGAAATCGATCTTTGGGGAGTGTATAGCTCTCCATTGACTTCCCCGGCTTTCTCCAGGATAGACTGTCCACGAGTAGCTTCACTTCTGAGGAAGTGTAAACCCTGGACATCGTCAAAATCCCATAAGTATGTGACCGTATCGCGCATCGCCATGGTGGCCATGGTCAATCCAGACATCGTTCCAATCACTGCCATCAGCAGCGCTATGGAGATGTTACCACGCTGGCT
>DAOPZE010000016.1:0-16222 GCA_035353255.1 Candidatus Cloacimonadota bacterium | reverse complement strand
ATCTGTACACCCCTGTAAACGTAGTTGACACGTACTGCCTTCCCATCAAAGAAAAACTGTGATTTGTCAATCGCCTGGCTCATATCAGATATGGGCGGAAAGCAGGTGATACCGGTTCCGGTGCCACTTCCATATAAAGCGCCTATCAACCTGAGTTTCCTGGCATTGGTGATCCCATAGTATTCCGTCTCGCGTTGGGTTCCCACCGGCACACCCATTTTCATGGTTGACAGGCAGTTCATGGCGTCGCGTTGCATCTCCACCCAGGTATTGAGTTCCCTGTATTTGGAGAAGAAGACGCTGAGCCCCACTGCCGAGATCAGGATCAACATCAGGGATATAGACATCACGGAGATCAGTTCGATCAGGGTGACACCTTTTTGATTGGTCAGAATTCGCTTCAATTTAAACATAGTTATCACTAATAGTAATCTTCGCGGAGAGTAATAAACCGCTCTTTTTTCGTTTTGGGGTCAACCCATGAAACCTTTGCAGTCAGGTACTTTAGATCATATACTCTGCCCGCGGCATACTCTGTATCATTCTTGACCGCAACCGAGAGATTGCCCGTCAAAAACTTGTTTCTGGGCAGCCTGTCAATAATCACGTCCTTTCTGTTGAAAGTGCGGAAAGTCTGCGAAGTAGAGTAATAATAGTGCTGCATTTCCAGCTCCCCGGAAGCCAATAGTGTGGCAACCCTGTCCCTGTAGTTTTGGGTGATCTGGTTCTCCGCGTACATGACGCCAATATATATGGCGACCACGACGGCGACCAGGATCAGGGTAGTGACCATGACCTCGATCAAGGTCATACCCTTCTGGGACTTGAGGGTGGCAAACAACTGGCTTCCGGAATGGGCGGAAAAGCTTCTCTCGTTCACGGAATTATCCATGCCTAAAATCCAGCTCCTGAAGCGAACATTTTGGGGTTCTCAGCGACCTCTTCTGCAACGGTGCGTTCGACATGATTGTTCATCACCAGGTTGTAGAGAGACTGGTCGCGCGTCTGCATTCCTTCCTTCGTGCTCGCCTGAATGATCGAAGGCAGCTGATAGGTCTTCTCCTCACGGATGAGGTTACGAACAGCCGCGTTGGCGATCATGATCTCAACCGCGGGAACGCGTCCCTTGCCGTCCTTGGTGGGAAGCAAAGTCTGCGATATCACAGCTTCGAGCGATTCGGAAAGCATGGACCGTACCTGTTGCTGTTGTTCCTTGGGGAACATATCGATGATACGGTCAATGGATTTGGTGCAGCTTCCGGTGTGCAGGGTAGCGAAAACAAGGTGACCGGTTTCGGCAGCTGTCAACGCCAGCGACACCGTCTCCAAGTCACGCATTTCACCGACCAGGATCACGTCCGGATCTTCACGCAGAGCGCTACGTAACGCTGCAGTAAAGCTCCAGGTATCATGTCCCAACTCACGTTGGTTGATAAGACTGTTCTTACTGCGATGCACAAACTCGATCGGGTCTTCCACGGTGATGATGTGGCAATATCGGTTGTCGTTGATACTGTCGATCATCGTGGCAAGCGTGGTAGATTTACCACTACCTGTGGGACCGGTCACGAGAATGAGTCCCTTCTCTTTCGTAGTAAGCCGTTTGAGGATCTCCGGCAACTTCAGTTCATCGTAGGTCTTGATCTCGTTGGGGATCACACGGAACGCCGCGGAGATACCATTGATCTGATGAAACGCGTTTACACGGAATCGAACGTCATTACTAAGTTTCGTCGAGAAGTCGATTTCGAGGTTCTTTTTGAACATCTCCTGCTGTACCTCATTCATGACGCCGTAAACGAGATTCTCGATCTCTTCCAGGGTCAGAATGGGCAAATTCAGGCGTTTCATTCTGCCATTGACGCGCACCATGGGGTGCGAGCCAGAGGCAACGTGTAAGTCAGATGCACCCGCTTCAGCAGTGAAGCGGAGTAGTTCGTGAATAGTCAATTCTCCGTCCTCCGAGTTAGTCGGTTTCGGTTCCTCCGCTCTCCGGGTTAGTCCATTGATCCACACCGTAACCGTGGAACTTTGCTTCGGTGATGTCATACCATACTTGTTTGCCTTCGCCGCCGGCGAAGTCCTGAGTTGAAGTCGCAATGATCTTTTTCGGAGGATTTCCGACAACTTCAAATTTCCAGTTCTTCAATGTGCTTTCTCCAAGTTTGGCATCCTTCTGAGCCAATTCAAGGGAATAACCATCAGTTGAACCGTTTGTCTGAAGATATACGTCGTAAGTCTTACGAATTGTGCTGATAGCGGTTTGGGCTTCTGTTGAACGAGATTTTTCAACATAACGAAGATAGCGGGGGACGGCCAAAGCTGCCAGAATGGCAACGATGATCACCACCACTAAAATTTCGATAAGGGTAAACCCTTTTTGGTTCTTCAGTTTACTGAGCATTTTTGTTCCTCCTACGGGACATTTTTTTCGTTGTACTCCAATATATGCACGTTATGTGCCAAACAAGCGGCGAATTACTCTTTTTCGTGGTCGAATGGGTTACTAACTGCACATTTTTCAACCAGAAACGACTCACAGAAAAAAATATTCGCTTTCACTGCAGTTTTTTATCCACATAACATGCAGGTATTATTCCATTATCACTCCGGTATCATCCCCTGTCTTGACAGGAAATGATACCGGGATGATACCGAAGTGATGCCTGGAAAGTCAAGAGAAATAATCAGGCTGGAGAAATGTGGGGTCGGGGCACCCTCTTCCATAATGCAGGGTGGCGCGTATATAATATAGAAGAGACAAACTGCGCGAGAAGCTCCGGTGCGTCGCGATCGGGGAAATTTGCTTGACGTACTTCCTGCTTCTGCATTGTTTGCATCTCAATAGATAAATCCGAATCAAGGAGATGAGCATGAAACACAGCCTTAAGGCATTATTCATCTTAATCGCGGCAGTATTGGCGGTATCTGTTATGATCGCCGAAGATACACCCGTAGTGGTCAGTAATGGAAACAGGATCAATGACAATGATATATTGGCAGAATATGACGGTGGAGTCATTCTGAGGAAAGATCTTCAGGACAAGATAGCCAAGCTCCCACCTCAGGTTCAGGGCAGATATAAGACCGCCGATGGCCAGAAGCAAGTCCTCGATATCATGGCGACTGAAGAGATTTTTATGGCGAAAGCCAAAGCCTTGGGGATCGATAAGGATCCTGAAGTCCTGAAACGGATCAGTGATGCTGAAAAGCAGTTTTACGTTCAGGAATTCTATCAGCGCAACGTCGCCGGACAGGGTTTCATCACCGATGAGATGAAACACAAGTTCTATAACGATAACCAAGCCCTCTATTACGTGATGCCCTATATTACGATCGATTATATCCAAACCTCGAACGAAGACGATGCCGACAAAGCCAAAGCCGAGCTTCTGGCTGGCAGCAGTTGGGAGAGCGTTTCCGATAAATATAATGTCAACGTTTACGCCAAAGGTCTTAAGGGCAGGATCAAGAATATCCGCCTCAACGGCAATATCCCCGGTGTCGGAAATGACGCCGATCTGGAAAAACTGATCGCCGCGGCAACCGCTGCGGATGGCTCTGTTCATGGTCCGGTCAAGACCATTACAGGCTGGTCTCTTTTCACAGTAGTCGAGAATATCCCCGGAACTCAGAAGTCTTACGAAGACGTTGCCGGAGAACTTGAACAGCGGATCAGACCCACTCTGGACGCGCAGAATCTGACCGATCTGATCGATAGACTGAAGATCAAATATAACGTTGTGATCGATTCCACTCTGGTTGCCCAGATCGATCTCAGGAACGTCGAAGCCAATCGTCCCCTGGCGGAAAGAGTCGTCGTGAATTCCTCCGATCCCAATGTGGTGATGACGGTCAATACTCTCATGGAAGTTTTTGGCAAGATATCTCCTCAGGAGCAGATGTACTACGTCAAAGGCGAAGGCGCCAACCAACTGATCAGCCAGGAGTTGATCCGGGCTCTGCTCTATGTCGAAGCGAAAGAGCAGAACTACCTGCAATATTTCGAGAACAATCCTGAATACGTGCAGATGAAACGCTATCATATCCTGACAACTGCCTACAAACAACTCGTAGTGGATACCATTCAGGTCACCACCGAGGATTCGATGAATTACTACGAAAAGAACAAGGAATCATATACGACCCCGGAATCGCGTACCATTGAGATCCTCTGGTTTGACGATCAGAAAGTCGCGGATCGCACCCGCAAGCTCTACAACCTGGCTGTCAAAGTCAACAATGAGAAGAAGATCCAGAGCATCATTAAAAAGAACTCGCTGCATCCCGAACGTTCAGTGCTGGATAATCAGTATAACAACGGAACCGTCACCGGGATCGGTAAAGACGAGAACTTCTCCAAGCTGATCTGGGATACACCTGTGGGTCAGGTCAGCCCAGTCATCACGACGACCAGAGGCGAGATCGTCTTCTTCCGCGTCACCGGAATCAATCCTGCCAAAGTCACTCCATTCGCCGAAATGGAGCCACGTATCTATGGAAGCATCAAGAAGGAAAAGGAAAAGACCCGTCAGGACGAAGTCATCCAGGAACTCTCCGCAGCATTCCATCTGACCAAGTACCCTGAGCGCGTCACTATGCTCCTCTCCGCGGAAGAGCTCTTTGAAATGGCGAACACAGCCGCTACTCAGCGCAATTATAAAGACGCGGTTGTCTATTATGACCAGATCATCAGTACCTACAAAAACGGTAAGGATGATTACAAAGCGACCTTTATGAAGGCTTTCCTCGTCTCGGAAGAGATGAAAGATAAGGAAGCCGCTCTGGCGCAGTTCAAGAAGTTCATCACTGATTTCCCCGAAGGTGATCTGCATGAATCAGCCAGATTCATGATCGATGTGCTGGAAGGCAAGACCGATATGGAATTCGGTGGAGAACAGCAGTAGAATAGCTGAAAGAGAATTATATCAAAGGCTGCATGAATGTGCAGCCTTTTTTACTAATAAGTATAGTTGGGGGATTTCCACAGAGACACGGAGCCCCGAAGCGAGTTCGTTTTACTTGCTGACCCTCTCCAGATCGGAGCTCTTGACCCAGCCTGAATTGCCGTTGGGCAGGATGATCCGGGCCCAGTCCCCTTCTTGCTGCGCAACCTGCACGATCAGACTTCGGTGCAATGTTCTTATACTGCGGGACTCTGGCTGCTGTTCAGCCCGCATGATCACAGAACCTTGGACTATAACAGCTTTACGGTTGTGGTTCATCCGATAGACCTTGGTGATGAGTAGCGAGTTAAAACTGAGAAGCAGAACTCCGCAAACGATGAGCAGCAGGATCGGCAGACCCTTTTCCCTGTCCTGATGATGATGGAGCAGCCAGTGCATGCAGGCAACGCTCAACAAGAGCAGGATCAAAACCGCCAGGGAGCTACGGTTGATACTGAACCAGTCGTAGAGATCCAGCATCTGGGATGAGATGAATTGGCGCTGGGGATAAAGCTGGCTATCGTTGGATAGACTGATCAGATACTCGAGGTTGGCACGGGCAGGTTTGTGAGCGGAATTGAGATTCAGGCATCTCAGGAACGACAGGATCGCTTCACTCTCCTGATTTAGCCTGGCTTGGCATACTCCGATATTGTAATAGAGATCAGGGCTTTGGACACCTTTGCTTTTGATCGCTTCGAGCTCCGCCAGTTCCTTTCTGAAGTCCTGATGCCCGGGAACAGCGCTTTTCTGCGCGGCAAACACCAGGATAGGTAACAAGATCAACATAAGAGAGAATAGCCGTTTCATCAGGCGTTACCTCCCGTACCGCGGTTTTTGCGGATGAATGACCTGACAATGGTCTGCAGCATCCCCAGGTCTTCTCCCAACACCGAAGCGTCCATGCCACCCGGCATGAATCTGGCGCGCTGGCACTTATCGATGAAGCTACGTAGCAATTCGATGTCTTCCTCAGGGATGGACAGATTTGCCAAAGCTTCTAGTTTCTCAGGATTGGAGAGTCTGCCGGAGAGTTTGTACTTCTCGGCGAGGAACTTCATCAATCCGGCTTCGGCAAGGCTGTAGAAATCGACTGAGAGGCTTTGAGAAGCGAGCTGTGCCTCTTTGAAATAGCGGTTCAGGATACGCTGGGACATGATGAGTGAATAGCGCTGGGGATCGCGCGTTCTCAGGCTCGATTCCCAGGCTAGAAATGCCGAGAATCCGCCCGCGACAAGGGTCAGAATTATGATCAGCCACCACCAGACGGTAGCCGGATACTGAGTGTAGTTGTGATATTGCTGTCGGGGTAGCAGGGGTCTGAGTTCCCTGGGATCATCGCCGGAAAGCATGTCCGAGAAGTACGAGAGAACATTCCCCGGCTTCACGGTGATCGTAGCTTTCCCGCTTCGGAAGGTCTTGTAGGTCCCGCTGCCACTGTCGAACCAGCTGAACTCCAGTTCCGGCTGAACGAGGTTGCCTTCCTTTTCAGGGATGATCGTGTAGAAGACGGTGCGTTTGCCGTCAACTCCGCCATTCAGGTTGTCGGTGATCTGTGGCGCGGAACTCTGTATTCCGTCAGCCTTCCTGAGCTCAGGAGCGGTAAACTGATTGAAGTTTCCCCTTCCCTCGATCGTTAATCGGTAGGTGACTGCTTCGCCGAGCTTGACGATACGTGGCGTAAGGCTCTCAGTGACGTTGAAGTTCCCGATGGCACCGGTGAAGGATGCCGGAGCCTTCCCAGCGGGAAGTGGTAAGACCTGAATGAAGGACGGTTCAGAACGGAGCTGACGGTTCTGATAGCCATAGTCATAGACCCGGGCGGAACCGCTTAGCTGAGGAACTTGTATCTGACCGGTGGCATTGGGCAAAAGCACAAGTTGCTTGATCAGAGCGCGAAGGTAAGGCTTACCCTTGAGCTGAGCTTTCTCGTAATCAAGCTTATTTGGCTGAAAATATACGGACTTCCCATAGCCGGGAAAATCGTCTTCCGCCTCAAGCTGGAATGATCCCACCGCCTGAGTGCTGTATAAATAGTAAGAGATAACGACCGGCTCGCCCTTATAGACTCTCCGGCTGCCGGGAATACAGATCAGAGCGACGTCGCCAAGAGCCCTGTTGTCCATTCCGCCAAAAGCCTCATCATCCCAGGAGAAGGGATCGAACGGATTATTGGGAACTGCCGGAGTCGGGATCGCGGCTCTTCCTCCCTGCGCGGAAACCACTTCGATCTTGAACGCTTTGGTCGAATAAAGCCTGCCATCCACCTTGACGGACTGGACAGGTATATTGAAAACACCCGGCTTGGAAGGCAGGAACACGTATTGGTATTCCTTTGTGACCTCCCGGCTGCGTTTCCCGCCTGAGAAGCTGATCGAGGATGAACTCGAGCTCAGCATATTGCGGAAGGCCATTCCAGTTATCCTGGGAGCCTCCGGATCATCCATGCGAAAAGCGTCATCTCCCACGATCCTGATCGTATAGGTCAGTTGCTCGTCCAGAGCGATGCGGAGCTTACTCACCGAAGCAAGGACACGCACTTCAGCATTGAGGACACAGTAACTCAGGAGCAGCAGGATCAGGAAGTATGCTCGTTTCATCTTACCACCACTTGTCCTTTCTGGCTTGAGGTTCATGCTGCTTATTCTGGCGGTCGAGCGCTTCCTTCTGGTCAAGAGCGTTCAGGATATTGCGGTAGTCCTCATTCTCTTTGGGCTGGGCTTTATCCTTGTTATTGTCCCGCGGATCAGGCTGCCGTTGTGGAGGAGGCTGCTTCTTCTTTTCGTCCTGCTTCTTCAGGGCAAGCTCGAGGTTGGCTTTCGCGTCACGATCCTCAGGAGCGTGCAGCAGCGCCTTCCGATAATAGTCGATGGCTTTGCCATAGTCCTGAGCGTAATATGCCATGTTCCCCAGGTCATAGAGGAAGTCCGCGCTGTTCTTCCTCTTCGCTTCCCAGCTCTTGAGGAGTTGCTCCGCTTCAGCCGGTTTCCCCTGTTTATAATATGTCTTGGCAAGATCGTGAGCGGCGATCGAATCCGCTGGATCGTCTCTGTGCAGTTCTTTATAAGTCTTCTCTGCAGAGCTGTAATCCCCTTTGTCGTAGCTTCTTTTTGCCAGACTGCTGCGGATAAGCTGAGGGAAGAGCAGATACTCTAACAGGATCAGAACCGCCAGCAAGAGAAGTACCGCAAGCGGGGTCAAGAGCGAACGAAGGCGTGGAGTGAGTTTCATGACCGTTCACGCTCCTTTCGATAGGGACTTATCACTATCTCGACCAGCAGCAGGAGTAGGGCTATGAGGAGAAACACCTGGTATTGATCTTTCATGACATTGACCTCACGGTTGGCGAGCTTAGTCTTTTCTCTGCCGTATATCTGGCGCAGAAGCAAGTCGATCTCGTTCTGTGAAGGTGTCACGGCGTAGAACTTGCCACCCGTGATCTGAGCTATCTTCTGCAGGGTCTGAACATCCGGCTTAGTCATGACTTCTTCTCCTGTCACGGGATTCTTGATCATGCTCCCTTCCGGGTTTCCGACCCCCATGGTATAGATCGTGACACCCATGTCTGCCAGAGCTTTGGCGCGTTTGACGGCTTTCGCCTCGAGATCCTCACCATCGGAGATGAGAAACATGATGCCACCCTTGTCGGTGGAGTTAAAGGCGCGTAAGCCCATATCCAGCGCTGCGCCGATATCCGTGCCATAGGTCTGGATCGTCTCCGTCGAGAGGCTGTTCAGAACCATCTGGACAGATTCATAATCATCAGTGAGGGGGCACTCCAGGCTGGCATGTCCGGCAAATGCCACGATGCTGATCCGGTCTCCCTCCAGCTGCTTCACAAACGCAGAAAGCTGGAGTTTGGCGCGAATCAATCTGCTGGGCGAGAGATCTGTGGCATCCATGCTCTTGGACACATCGATGCAGCAGACAATATCCAAGCCTGAGCTTTCGTATGATTCGGGGCTGTAATCCCATTGAGGCTGAGCCAGAGCGAGAATGATCAGACCCAGGGCGACGATGAGCAGCGAAAGCTTCAATTGCGAAAAGAACGGCGAAAGCCTCTTATACTGTGGCGCGAAGAACTGCGCTTCGGCGTAATCGAGGAAGCGTTTCTGCCTTCTGCGGTTCTGCCGTACCAGGAGAAAGACCAAAGGTATTAATAGAAGAAGTAGCAGGAGCAGATAGGGATGCAGGAATCTCATCGTCTCAATCCGGCAGCACAGGCATAATGCCCAGGCGGAGCACCAGCTCCAACCCCAGGAGGATAAAGGCTAACCAAAGGAATGGAGCGAACTGCTTCTTCCAGTTATAGTTGATCTTAGCTTGAAATTCTGTCTTTTCCATTCTGTCGATCTGCTGCATGACCTCGGTGAACTGGGCTGAATCTCCCGCCATGCCGGCTTTTCCTGTCCCCGTGATCTGCGCAATACGGTTCAGAGTCTGCATATCGAGCTCGATAAAGACCTTTCGGTATTGCACGCCAAAGAGTGAGTTCGCGAAGGGAAAATCCACGTAATCATTGGAACCGACTCCTATTGGATAGACTCTTATCCCATAAGACTTTGCCATCTCAGCCGCTTTGATGGGATCGATCTCTCCGGAATTACTGACTCCATCGGTGATCAGAATGATCAGCTTGCTCTTGGCACGTGAATCCCTGAGCCGCGCGACGGCTTTCGCCAAGCCCAGCCCTATTGCCGTTCCGGAAGCCTCCGTATTGACCTCAAGCTTCTCCAGTCCGTTCTGCATCGCCTGATGATCAAAGGTCAGCGGACTCTGAGTGATGGCATATTCCGAGAAAGCGACCAACCCAAAACGGTCATTGGGCCTTCTGGAGATGAATTCTTTCGCTACCTTGACCGCCGCACTTAGCCGGTCATCAGGAGCAAAATCCATCGCCAGCATCGAACCGGAAACATCCACGGCAAGAACAATATCAACGCCTCTTTGCCGGTAATCCCTGCTGTCTCTGCCCCATTGCGGCTGTGCCAAAGCAACCACGATCACGATGAGGACAAGGCAACGCAGCACCGGATAGAGATACTTCCAGAGTTTCTTACCGCCTGATAACTTCGCCAGGATCGTGACCTGCGAGAAGGGAAGCTGCAGCTTGGGCGTCTTTCGCAGACGGAATTCCAGCCACAGGTACAGCGGTACGAAGAGCAATGCCAGGAGCCAGAGCGGTTCAGCGAGCCTGATCATCAGTTTCTCCTCCGCTAACGGGCTCCGGAATTGTCGGCGGGATGAAGCCGGTCAGATAGTTCTCCAGCCAGTTCGTGTTCTTTTCGATCAGCGCGATTTCGGGAAAATACTTGGCAAACTTGACCCGGTCACAATAGTTCAGGAAGAGGATAAGCTCCACTGTTCCCGATAGTTCCAGATCCTTTACCGCGTCTTTGATCTCAAAGCTCGTCATCTCCACTGCCGGGATATAGTAGTAACTCTCGAGAAACTCTCTCAGGATCAGGGCCAACCCGTAGTGATACTCTCTGATATGATCCGGACTATCGAGAGGCTTCTCCCTCAGAACACGCAGTTCACTGAGCGCTTTCTCCCAGGCAGTCGGCGTCGGAGCCACTTTCCTGACGGCGCTTTCCAGCGGAACATCCTTCGGTTTACGCCGGAAATAGCGCACCAGAGCGATCGCCAGCCAAATGATAATGGGTACAAAAAGGAGAGGATAGAGCCACCAGGGCTTCTGGAAAGGATACTTCTTCAGCGGCTTGATGTCTCTGAGAATGCTGTCCGATTCCGCCCGGACGTTGAAAACTTTGATCCGGAAAGCGTCGGTCATGTACGTCTTGCCGGATGCTCCGGAGGGTATGACCCGCAGTGCGGGAAAGCTCAAAGAACCCGGTTTGATAGGAGACAGAACCAGACTGCTATAATCATTTTGCCCTTTCTTGCTGATGGTCTCCTGTTTGATCAGAGTAAATCCGTCGATACTATCCGGCACCACGACCTGTTTGATGGGGAAATCGCCCTTGACGATCAGCTTGAATCGGGAACCGACCGTCAGGGTATCGGCATCGACGAGACTCTGGCTGATCTGCGCCGAGATCAAGCTGCTGCATAAGCTGAACAGTAAAAGGCAGGTTATCCGGATGTTTCTCATCTTCGATTATGCAGTCTCATCGCCCTGATCTCGAAGAAGGAGCGCAGAGCGTCAATATATGATTCACTATTCTTGATCTGGATATGATCGACCTGAAGCTTCTTCAGCGTGTCTCTCAGTTTCGCCTGAAGCGCCGTGGTCGCCTTGGCATATCTTCTTTGCAATTCCGCGGATGAGCTGTTCACATAGATCTCTTGACCGGTCTCTGGATCGACAAGCCGGAGAATCCCCGCCCTGGGAAGCTTCAGCTCCGCGTCGTCCAGGATCTGAATGGCGATGACATCATGCTTCTGGCTGAGTATTCTTAAGGGATCTTCCCAGCCGGTATCAAGGAAATCGGAAAGGATGAAGACGATGGAGCGCTTCTTGAGGATCCTTGCGGTATATTCGAAAGCTCCGCTCAGAGACGTACCCGCAGAATGCGGTTCGTGATAGAGGATCTCTCGCAGGATCTGCAGAGCGCTGTTGCGTCCCTTGCGGGGAGGCAGATACTTCTCCGGTCCCGTCGAATACATGATCAGCCCGACCATATCATTATTCGAGAGCGCGGAGAAGGAAAGCACGGCAGTGATCTCCGCCAAACGCTCTTTTTTATAGACCGAGCGAGTGCCAAAATCCAGCGAACTGCTGCTGTCGATGATGAAAAAGACGTTCAGTTCCCGTGTTTCGCGGAACTTCTTGATGAAGGGAACTCCATATCTGGCTGAGACATTCCAGTCGATCATCCGATAGCTGTCACCCGGCTGATATTCGCGCACTTCGGCAAACTCCAGCCCTTGCCCCTTGAAGCTGGAGCGATACTCTCCGCTGAAGAGCTCACTGACCACATTCTTCGTGCGGATCTCGATCTTCTTGATGCGTTTGAGGATCTCAGCCGGACTCTGGGTTAGCATAGAAAGCTTTAGGGAACTTCTATCTCGTCAAATATTCTGGCAACGATCTCTTCGGAATCGAGCTGTTCAGCCTCGGCTTCATAGGAGAGGATGATGCGGTGCCGGAGCACGTCCTTGCCCACTGTTTTGATATCATCGGGGATGACATAGCCACGATGTTCGATATATGCCAGTGCCTTTGCGGCGCGTGCCATATAGATCACCGCACGGGGTGACGCGCCATAATCGATCAGACCCTGGAGCTTCGTTAACCGGGGATATCTTTCAGGATGCCTGGTAGCCTGCACCAAATGCAGGATATAATCCTTGAGTTTGTCTTCCATATAGATCTCATCGATGACCGCTCGCATGGCTTCCAGGGCTTCAGGCTTCAGAATGGGCTGGAGCCTGATCGGTTTTTCGACCACCATCCGGTCCAGGATCAGGCGTTCATCTTCGAGCGAGGGATACTTGATCTTCAGTTTGAGCATGAATCTATCAACCTGAGCCTCGGGAAGATTATAAGTCCCTTCATGCTCGATGGGGTTCTGCGTCGCCATCACGAAGAAAGGCTTGGGCAGGGCATAGCTGGTGTCCCCGATCGTGACTTGTCTTTCCTGCATCGCTTCCAACAGTGCCGATTGCACCTTCGAGGGGGCACGGTTGATCTCGTCAGCCAGGATGAAGTTGGCAAAGATCGGTCCCTGTTTAGGAGTAAACTCCCCGGATTTCTGATTGTAGATCAGCGTTCCCGTGATGTCCGCGGGGAGCAGATCAGGCGTAAACTGGATCCTGCGGAAGCTGGTATCCAAAACTTGAGCCAGAGTGCTGATGATGAGTGTCTTGGCAAGCCCGGGCACTCCTTCGATCAGGACGTGTCCACCGGTGAGAATGCCGATCAGGAGTTTCGCGATGATCTCGTCCTGGCCTACCACTACCTGCGCGATCAATGCCCTGACCTCGTCGAGGATCCGCGAGCTGTCGAGTACTTGTCTGTGTATTTCCTCAATCTGCATGATAACGACCTCTTCTATTCTTTCTGAGATATATCTGCCATGTCGTTCGAAACACAGTTCCTAAAGAGAATCGGGAACAGAGGATCTCACCGCTATTCCCGATTAAATTCAGCATGCTATCTATGTAAGCATGATCAAATCAAAGAAGTTTCAATATCGATTAACTTCACCTTTGCAGGTTTGGAGTCACAACCAACTTCGCCAGAAACTTAGCTGGTCGCTTTGCTGACTTTGTTTGCCTTGAGGCAGGAGCTACAGAGCTTGACCTTTTTGATGCTGCCATTTATGTTCGCGCGTATTTCGTGCAGATTGGGATAAAATCTGCGCTTGGTCGCATTCAAAGCATGGCTTCGGTTGTTTCCTACCATGGAGCTCTTTCCGCATATATCACATATTCTTGACATGGTTTCACCATCCATAAATTCGTTTAGATGTACCAATAAATTACAGAGCCGTTTTTTGACAAGTATTTATTTGGCAGTCTGAGGAATACGAATGTCGAATCTGCATCCGTGAGGCTTTACGGGAATATATTCCAGGCGGCCTCTGTGCTCCTGTACGAGTTTTTTACAGATCGCCAATCCTAAGCCTGTGCCATGAGGTTTCCCCTCGGAGATGAAAGGCTTGAAAATATCATCCCGGATCTTTGGCGGGATACCGGGTCCATCATCCATGACGCTGATCTGCAGCCAGTTCGCCGCGTAGTTCGTGGTGATCTTGATGCTTCCCTGTTCCGCGATCGCTTCCGAGGCGTTCTTCAGCAGGTTGAGCAGCACGCGTTTGATCTTCGTCTCGTCAAAATGCACAAAGTCACGGACGTTGTTCTCCACAGTAAATGCTATCTGCCTTCCCTGCAGGGAATTGCCATAGGTGTTCTTGACGTCCGTGAAGAAATTATCCAGATCGATCTTTTGGATCATAGGTTCGCTTTCTGTACCCTTGGCAAAATCCAGGATCTCCCGCACCAATTGGTCTATCTGTCTGGTCTGATTGATGATACTCTCGGTGAGTTCACTGCTGTTGGGATAGAGGTTTTCCAGGAGTTGAGCAGTCAGCACGATCACCGTCAAGGGCGTTTTCAGATCGTGAATGATCTTGCTGGCAGCCAGCCCGATCGCTTCCAGACGGTTCTTGCTGATCATCTGATTCATCAGTTCGATGAATTTGTCATTCGTATTGCGCAATCTGCCGGAGATCATGCCGATGAGGTTATACATTACGATCGGATAGGTAAAGGTGATATTGAGGAAGACCTCCTTGGGGATGACCATCAGAACCAGATCTTCCAGGGCAATGACCGTCGCGCTGCGCGGAGCATCGTTGACGATGGACATCTCACCGAAACAATCACCCTCTTCCAACACGGAAAGCTGGGCAAAAGGAGTCTCGATGTTATTCAGCCCTTTGTTGATCTCGACCTTGCCTTTGCAGATATAAAAAAGGTTCTGTCCCTCCGTATTTTCGGTGATGATCGGTTCTCCTTTCGGGATCGTCATGCGCTTGAGATCGTGGGTAAATCTCGAGATCTCTTCATCATCAAGTCCAAAGAATAATCCGGCGCTCTTGACAGGCTCAACCGTATCCATAATAACCTCTCGTGGAATATTTAACTCTGTGCCCAAGGAAAATGATAAGGATATTGTTTGTCAATCCTTTTTTTCTCCCACCCTCTCCGGTCGATGGAAATCTGCCTTTCTGGATGCTGTCATCTCTCTATCCCCTCTCTATCATCTTACGTCATGACGTAAGATGATAGAGAGGGGATAGCCGGAAAATGTAGAGGCGACATCCTGTCGCCTTCAAACAAAATGTACAGAAATGATAAGCCCCAAGAGAGGATTGTTAACTAAGTCCTGGAAGGGCGACACTCTTTCAAAGTCCCGGAGGGACGATACTCCATAGCCTGGGGTGAAGCGAAGCGAAACCCCAGGAACGCACAACACCCATATATATCTCCTAAGCCCCGGAGGGGCGACACTCTTTCAAAGTCCAGGAAGGACGATACTCCATAGCCTGGGGTGAAGCGAAGCGAAACCCCAGGAACATGCAACACCCATATATATCTCCTAAGCCCCGGAGGGGCGACACTCTTTCAAAGTCCAGGAAGGACGACATTCCATAGCCTGGGGTGAAGCGAAGCGAAACCCCGGGAACACGCAAGCCCCGAATACCTCTACTTAGCCCCGGAGGGGCGACACACCCGCAGGAACGGAGTCCTGCGCTACGGGGCGGTAAACACCATGGTCGGATTCAAATCCTCCCAACGTCTCAAAACCCATTAAAATGGGTTGGGGCGTTGATGCGGGTCATCAGACACGGTGGTTGAAACCACCGCCTATAGTCTGAAAACCCATTCAAATGGGTTGATTGATCTCGGGTATGAATATCAGGCTCTGATGCTGAAACATCTGCCTTTATTTTTGCAATTTGGAAAAACTAATATACCTTATGGAACGATAAATGCTTTACTATTTACATTGGAATTGGCAAGGCTCATGAGAGATTTATCGGACACGTTATCTGGATAAACTACCCTTTGGAGGTGGAGAAATTATGAAAGGAAAGTTGTTACTGCTGTGGCTTGTGCTTGTCACAAGCTGTGTTTTTGGACAGACTTGGGTACGTCACCTGGAGTGGGAGGACCTTGTCCCGGCTTGGGAGCATAATCCCGGCGCAAATGCCTATAACGTCATCCCCGCTGTCGATGGCGGATACATCATGCATGGAGTGGTAACCATCCACAACTATGTGGACGAGTACACTAATGTATTCTGGAAGGTGACGGAGAGCGGAGAAGTTGTGTGGCGAAACGATCAACCAACTTTCGATAACACGCCAATGACCTGCCTTGTCTCAAACGGTATCAACAAGTACTACGGTCTCAGTTCCGAATATCATCGTAATATCCTCTATACCTATGATGCTCAGCTTAATCCGATAAACAGCATCATGATCGATAGTCTGCTTACGAATGGAGAACAGATAAAACTCCTTGCTATGATAGACGTGGATGATGGATTAATCTTTGGGGGACATAATCGCTTGAAATCCTTCATTATTAAACTAAATTATGATTACAATCTTCAATGGGCGCATACTTTAAATTCTCTAAACTCCACTGATCTAAGGGAACTCACTAATTCTCCTTATGATGGATTTATCGGAGTAGGGCAAAAAGACCTAATACGCTTTAACTCAAATGGCGATACACTCTGGGTTTATCAACACTTACCTAGCTTTTATGCTGGTTATCCGGCCATTTACAATAATGAC
>DAOPZE010000015.1:4577-29684 GCA_035353255.1 Candidatus Cloacimonadota bacterium | reverse complement strand
GCCCAGGTTCTCAGCCAGACTCCAACCGAGAATGATCCCGATCAGTCCGCCCAAAATGCTGATGGTGACAGCTTCGATGATGAACTGGAGAAGGACATCTCGTTTACCCGCTCCAACAGCCATGCGGATCCCGATCTCCTTGATCCTTTCCGTGACCGAGACGAGCATGATGTTCATGATGCCGATGCCTCCCACCAGAAGCGAGATCCCGGCGATCGAGGCAAGCAGTATGGTCATGGTGTTGGAAACGGTGTTCGCGGCTTCGGCAATATCGGTCTGCGAACTGACGCTGAAATCGTCCTTGGTTGTTCCCTGATGCCTTCCCTGAAGCAGGTTGAGGATATCATCCTGAACCATGGGGATGCGGTCTTTGGATTCAGCCGAGACGATGATGGTCAGGAATCTCCAGCGCTGTCCCATAAGCCTCGTGGCAGTCGTTGTATATGGCGCGATCACGATATCGTCCTGATCCGATCCGGAGGAGCTTTGCCCTTTGGACTTGAGGACACCCTTGACAGTGAAGGGAATATTTCTGATCCTGATGGTCTTGTTGACGGGGTCAACTCCGGCGAAAAGGTTGTCCGAGATGGTCTTGCCGATGACACAGACTTTGGCGCCGTTCTCGACTTCAGATGGATAGAAGAAGTCGCCTGATTCGATCCTCATATCGCGGATCTGGAAGTAGTTGACGTCTACGCCCATGATCCTTCCGCGCCAGTTGTTGCTACCAAACTTGATCTGACCGAAGGTGTTGTAGATCGGTGAGGTGTAGAGAACTCCCTGGACACCGTTGTTGATCGCGGCGACGTCGCTCTCCTCAAGAGTGTTGCCGGAGCCGGCAGATTGCCTCGCGGTGCTTTGGGTGTTTGAGAAATTGGACATGACCATGATGACGTTCGTGCCCATGCTGCTGATCTGCTCGTCCACGACCTTCTTGGCACCCTGACCGATAGCGATCATGGTGATGACCGCAGCCACGCCAATGATGATGCCAAGCATGGTTAAAAACGTGCGTGTCTTGTTGCGGGTCAGAGACTTGAGTGCGATGCGGAAAATACCCAGAATTGACATGCTAAACCTCCTCGTCCGCGTCAAGCTTCGGCAAGTTCTTCAGATCTTCGCTGGCTACACGGGGATTGGAATTGACAACGTCCGAGATGATCCGCCCGTCACGGAAAGTAATGATCCTTCCAGCGTATTGAGAGATATCAAATTCGTGCGTCACCAGTATGACCGTCTTGCCCTGCGAATTGAGCATCTGGAAGAAAGCGATGACCTCCACGCTGGTTCGGGTGTCCAGATTACCGGTAGGCTCGTCCGCGAGGATGAACACCGGATCGTTCACGATCGCTCTGGCGATGGCTACGCGCTGCTGTTGACCACCGGATAGCTGATTCGGGAAGTGCTTTGCTCTTCCCTCCAGACCTACCGTTTCCAGAGCTTTCATCGATCTCTCGTGACGTTCCTTCAGGTTGACCTGATGCGAGTAGAGTAAAGGTAACTCAACGTTCTCGAGGGCTGTGGTGCGTGGCAGGAGGTAAAAGGACTGGAAGACGTAGCCGATCTTTTGATTACGCACCTTGGTAATCGCCGCGTCGTCCATGCCGTGTACGTCGATACCATCCAGCGTGTATGTTCCTGATGTGGGTTTATCCAGGCAGCCAAGAAGATTCATGAAGGTGGTCTTGCCGCTTCCGCTGGCACCCATGATCGCGATGAACTCACCTGTCCTGATCTCTAGGTCGATGCCTCTCAGTGCATGCACATGGATATCGCCCATGATATAGGTCTTAGTTAGACCTTCCGTACGGAGTAAGATATTATCGTTCATGGTTTAAAATCTGGGTCCCATGCCACCCTGACGACCCTGTATGGCACTGTTGCCGGTCACTTGGGATGCGTCTTTATAGTTGACTCCGGTGATGATCTTGGTGTTTGCGTCCAGCTCACCCAGGACTTCCAGATAAGCTCCATCTGATACACCGGTGCGAACCATGATCAATTCGGGAGTCTTGTCTTTCAGAACCCAGATCATGGACATGCCTGATCTACCTCCGGCCCGGGAGAATCCACCGCCACTACTGGGGAAGCCCCCACCTGAGAAGCCCCCACTCATACCGCGTCTTCTGCTCTGACCACGACCTCTAACAGCGGAGGAGTCTCTTTTTACGCCTTGCTTGCCTGTCGAATCCTGAAGTGCCGGCTTGCCTGAGGGTCCCTGTGCAGACTGAGCAAACTTCTTCATGGCAGTTTCCATTGCCTTTTTACGTGCGTTGGTTATCAGGTTATCTTCCCATTTCAAGCCGAACAGCTCCCAGATCTCTTTGCTTGGAACAAAGCGGGTTGCTGTTTCAGGGATACGCAAAACATCGTCCTTGGACTGGACGACTATTGTGACGTTGGTCGTCATGCCGGGGAGAAGCTTGTGCTCAGGATTAACCGTATCGATGATCACGCTGTAACTGACAACGTTCTGTTCAGTTGTGGAGTTCAGCCTGATCTGTTTGACGGTTCCGGTAAAATCCTCACCGGAATAAGCATCCACGGAAAACTCCACAGGCATGTTCACTTTGATCTTGCCAATATCAGCTTCGTCGACATTGGCAGTTATCTGCATCTGGTCGAGGTTATTGGCGATCTTGAAGAGTGTCGGAGAGCTCATGCTTGCCGCGACGGTCTGCCCTTCATCAACGCTGCGGGCAACGATCACGCCGTTAATTGGCGAGGTTATATAGGCATTCTGGAGATTCTTCTGCGCTCTCTGCAAAGTAAGCTGGGCATTCGCAAGGCTCTGTTGCGCCTGTTTATAGGCAAATTCTGACTTCTTCACATCATATTGGGCGATCATGTCTCTTGATTGGAGAGCCTTATTTGTATCAAAATCAAGCTTGGTCTGCTCGACGGAGATGGCGGCTTTCGTCACTTCCGCTTTGGCTGATTCGAGGTTTGCGGAGAGGATCTCAGTGTCCAGTTTGGCAAGGAGTTCACCCTTCCTCACTGTATCGTTGAAGTCCTTGTAGAGCTTCTCTATCTTACCGGAAACCTCAGTACCCACTTCCACCAGGACGTAAGGATTGATCGAACCCGTGGCTGTGACGACCTCGCGGATCGTTCCCCGCGAGGGGTTGTCTGTGCGCCATTCAGGTTTGGTGCTATTCTTGTGGATGATCGTGTACCCAACGATGGCGATAATAGCCACGACGACGATGATGATGTATTTTATGTATCTTTTCATGAATGTGTCCTTCTGCTTATTACCACTTTCCGAGTATTTTCTGTGAAGTGAGTTTGTTGAGGTTCTCCTGGCTGATCAGGATCTGATAGCGATTTGAGTTGTAGGCGATATCGGCATCGATGTACTCCGTTCTGGTCTTATCCAGTTCCAGTAATTCGATCAGACCGAGTCTGTAACGTTCTTCCGCGATGCGTATCTGCTCCTGGGACTGCGCAAGCTTCTCCGAATACATAGTATCAAGCTGATAAAGATAATTCAGCTCTTCTGACATTTGCGTGTACTGCTTATTCAGATTATCCGTCTTATTCTCCAGATTCAAGAGTGTCAACTGGGATGAGATCTTCGAACGGGAGGTTGATTCCTTGTTAGTAAAATAGTTCCAGAGCGGATAGCTCAGGGTCAGCGATACGCCGTGGTTCGTATGATATGTATCAAAATCAAAATCCTCGCCGGAAATGGTTCTATCCAGATTGTAGGACAGATTCACCCTGGGGAAGTTATCAAGGAATCCCTGCTTTTCGACGAGTTTATTGCGCCTGAGCTGCTGATTGAGGATCTGAAGCTCGCTGCTGGATTCGATATTCATGGATGCAGCGCTGAGAGACGTATCGACATTCAGATCGGTCAGATCATAGCCTTCATCTGGAAGCTGCACAAGGCTAAAGAGTTCCCTGCGCTTGGTCTCGATCGTATTTTGTGTCTTCAGAATAGATATCCTGGAGTTCATCACGGCGATCTCATTCTGCTTGACCTCAAAGTTCGTGGTCTTGCCAAGTTGCAAGAGAGTTCTGCTCTGATCGAGAACCCGGGTTTGGATCTCCAGATTCTTGTTCAACGATGCCAGTTGTTTCTGAGAACTCAGCACGTCAACATAAGCAGAAAGTACGCTAAAGATATAATCCCTTTTCCCTTGCTCGAGCTCAAGCTGGGCAGTTTCCTTATCTAGCTTGGCATACCTGTATTGGAAATAATCCGCGTCATTCAAGCTGATGGTCTTGCTGACAGAAATGCCCGTGGAACTCGAGAGCGAGCTTTTCGGGGCTGAATTGTCCGTAAAATCTTTATTGACTCCGGCACTGAGGTTCACGTCGGGCAAAAGGCTCCACTTACTGCTCTGATATTGAGAAACAGCACTCTTGTAGGTCAGCTCGGATGATCGCATCGTCCAGCTATTTGACAAGCCGTGCTCAATAAGCTCGTCCAGGCTATAGTTTACTGCCCCAAGGATCATAGGCAGCAGGAACAGGAATAACAAGGCTTTTTTCATTTTCCCTCTTATAATAGTGTGGCAGACATCCCGCATCTGTACTCCCGGAATATCCATCCAGTCCACAAGTTATTACTTACTGATAACCCGATTACTGCAATAAATGATTGGCGTTATCGCAGTCAATCACGCAGGTCACTATTTTTTAACCTGCGAAAATGTACAAGTAAAAATCCTTGCATTATAGAGCAGGGTAAAATAAATGGCACTCAGATATACATTAAGATACCCAAGGAGAAGAATCATGCCAGTTAATCTGAGAAACAGACATTTCCTCACCCTGATGGATTTTAGCCCCACAGAGATCCAGTTTCTGCTCGATCTCTCGCTTCAGCTCAAGAAAGCCAAATATACCGGGACTGAACAGCCCCGGCTCAAAGGCAAGAACATCGCTTTGATCTTTGAAAAAGACAGCACCCGCACTCGTTGTGCCTTTGAAGTCGCGGCCCTTGATCAAGGCGCGCACGTCACCTACCTTGGACCGACCGGGAGCCAGATGGGCAAGAAGGAATCGATCGCCGATACTGCCAGAGTTCTCGGCAGAATGTATGACGGAATCGAATACCGCGGTTATGGACAGGAGATCGTGGAAGAGCTTGCTAAATATGCCGGCGTGCCGGTTTGGAACGGGCTCACCAATGAAGATCATCCCACCCAGGTCCTCGCTGATTTCCTCACAGCCATGGAGCATCTGAACAAGCCTCTCAATGAGATGGTCTTTGTTTATTCGGGCGATGGGCGCAACAACGTCGCCAACGCCCTGATGATCGGCGCTGCCAAGACCGGAATGGACTTCCGTATCGTCACACCCAAGAGTCTTTCACCTGAGAAGAAACTGCTTGCGAAGTGCGAAAAAGTCGCCAAAGAGACCGGCGGAAAGATCACAATCACTGAAGATATCGCTAAGGGCGTGAAAGGCGCTGACGTGATCTATACCGACGTCTGGGTCTCCATGGGTGAACCGGACAGCGTCTGGGAAAGCAGGATCAAATTGCTCAAACCGTATCAGGTGAACAGCGCCATGATGAAGAAGACCGGCAAATCCACGACACTCTTCATGCATTGCCTGCCTGCCTTCCATGATCTTAAAACCGTTGTCGGACGCCAAATCAATGAGAAATTCGGTCTCACAGCCATGGAAGTCAGCGACGAGGTCTTCGAAGGCCCTGCTTCCGTCGTCTTTGATGAAGCAGAAAACCGGATGCACACGATCAAAGCCGTGATGGTCGCGACCCTCGGTTCCTGAGAAATACTCATTACTAATTGATATCAGCCGGAGAGAGATCTTCGGCTGTTTTGCTTATGGCAGCCTAATCCTTCCCTTCTAGCCGGTCATTTTCAGAAGGTATTTCTCTCCTGCGCCGGCAATACCATTCGCGTATTTCGTACGGATATCATACGGGGGGCATACGGGAGGCGTACGGTGAGCATACCCTGTAGCAAGAAGAGCCGGGGTTGTGGATCAGACGTTGACTACGACAAAGACGGGACAGTGGTCCGAACCCATGATATCCTGCCTGATACCGGCAGTTATGACCCGCTCCACCTGTTCTGCTGGGCAGAAGAAATAGTCTAACCTCCAGCCTACGTTGCGGAAGCGCGCGGCAGTGCGGTAGCTCCACCAGGAGTATTGCTCGGGCTCGGGATGGAACTTGCGGAAGGTATCGACCCAACCCATACCGATCAGTTTATCTATCCATTCCCGTTCTATCGGCAAGAATCCGGAGATCTTCTCGTTCTCTTTAGGGTTGGAAAGATCGATCTCCTTGTGAGCGGTATTGACATCACCGCTGACGAGGACGAACTTGCCTGTTGCCCGCTTGGCTTCCATCACCTCCAGGCACTTGTCATAGAATCTCAGCTTGTATTGGAGACGCTCGTCGCTCATGGCGCCATTGGGAAAATAGATCGTAAAAAGAATGAACGTCTCATATTCAGCAATGATGATCCTGCCTTCGTTGTCGAGTTCACCAACGCCAAATCCATATTCGAGCTTCAGGGGCTCGATCCTGGTCAACAGGCAAGTCCCGGAATATCCCTTGCGTTCGGCATGTGAGTAGTACTGGCGATAATCGCTCAGTTCGGACATCTCCGGCGGGATCTGGTGTTCCTGCAGTTTGGTTTCCTGAAGACCGATCAGGTCGGGCTTCTCTGCTTTGAGGGTTGAGATAAACTCTTTATTCATCACGGCTCGCAGACCGTTCACATTCCAAGACCAGATGTTCAGGATCATGATATCGCTCCTATTTCAGTTTCTTGAGGGGTAATCAGTACGAGATCGAATAGGTTATATCGTCGCCGGAGAAGTAGTTCTCGTCGATGACGGTTTTCCACCTTGCTGTGTGACCGTCCTGGGTGATCTCCGCGGATGAATCACTGAGATTGATATATCCGGGGACAGTGATGTTGAAGAGGGCTTCGATATCCATTAGAGAATAATCTCCTATGTATTGATTCAGAATCTCTTCGCTATTGAGCTGGAGCAGTTGGGGAAATACATTAACAGTCGTCACCTCGTCTTCAGTCGTTACCTCCACCGCGGGTGAATCCTGGATCCCAAGCCAAACACCAAGTTCAGAACTATCATCAAAATCAGCAGAAACGGTGTATATATAATGAGCATTATCAGGATCCGAGAGATCCTGCGTTGTTTCGTCCGTCACCGTGATTCCCCAGAGCTCTTCAGCAAACTCGACATATTCATGCAGAGGATTGTCTTCTGAGGGAGGCTCCGCGTCCTCACTGAAAGTCTCGTACATCACTTCCGCGGTGATCACGACGGTTCCGCTATCCGGCGAAGTGAAGACTATATCGTGGGTAAGGGTCAGGTTACATCCCCAGAGGAAAGTCAGGGCGGAAAGTATCAATAAGTATCTGAAAAGTGTCTTAAGCTTTATATTCATTTAAGGTCTCCCCATGAAGTCTTTTGTAGTAAATCTAATTGGCGTTCAGAGCCGGGGCAAGCAGGAATTTTATTGACACAGCCGGGCGAGGGGAAAAAGATGACACCGTGATTTGATGGTGCTAATCAATAGGTAATAGGGAATCCCGATTGAAGCGGGAGCGGAACAACCACTGTGTGCGGTATTTACGATCGGCGATCGTCACTGGGTTAAATGCCTGGGAAGGTGATCGCTTGCTGTTCGATCAGCAGATCGCCGCGAGCCAGGAAACCTGCCACCGATCATTAGTAGTTCGCCTTGGATCACAGATTATTATGAGGTGAACAAAATGCAAAACGTTAAAGTCCTTTTCCTGCTTATCTGGAGCATGCTGCTATGCGCTGCCCTATCCGCCGATATAGTCTATATCGTTAATTCCGAATCCCGAACGCTGAGCCGGATCGACACCGAGACGAACATCACAGATAACACTTTCGCGACCCTGGGCTTGGTTCCGAATCTGCTCTGTGTGGATGAAAATAATATCTATGTCACCTGTTCGGGAGACAACGCCGTACAGGTCATTGACCGGGAAACAGGTAGCTTGGTGAGATATATCAGCATTGCTTCTTCTTCTAACCCCTGGGCAGTCGTCAAACAGGGAAACATCCTCTATGTGACAGGCCTGATGACCAATAAAGTGTACCGCATCGATCTGCAGAGTAATACAGTCACGGGACAGCAGTCAGTTGGGATATCTCCCGAAGGGATGGCTGTTTGTGGCAACAAGCTGTACGTAGCCAATTCCGGGGGCTGGGCTTCCGGCTACGCGGGAAGCTCCGTCTCGGTTCTCGATCTGGAATCCTTCACTGTGGTCAAGACTATCTCCGTTTCCATTAATCCGCAGTACCTTACCGTACATGGAAACCTTGTTCACGTTTCCTGCACCGGCAATTGGTCGACCGTCTCCGGCCACGTTGACATCATCGATTCGGCTTTGGATGAAGTGATCTACACTCTTCCCCTGGGAGGCAATCCGGGAGCTATCTGGATCGATGGCACGAATATGGCATACGTCGGAGAAGGGATGAGCACCGGGTTCTACCTTTACGACGCCAATAGCCTGAATCTAATCAATAGCTCTTCCAATCCTCTGACTCCCGGAGGCATCGCGATCACCGGAGATCAGGATAACTTCTATGTCCTTGATCAGAACTGGGGTTCCGCCGGTAGACTCTTCCGGCTAAACAGGTCATTGCAGATCCTGGATGAGTACAACCTCGGTCTGGTTCCCACCGATCTCGCACTGTATAGTTCACCCACTGATCTCGATGACGACCTCCTCGCCACGCCTGGCATACAGGTCTTTCCTAATCCTCTGGGAAAAAATGGGACGCTTCGGGTGAGATCAGAATATTTAGGGCAAACTCACTTCGAAATATACAACCTGAGAGGACAGAGAGTGCTCAAGCATGAAGTGAGCAAAGGAACCGCAGCCCTCGATCTCAGGGATGCCGGTCTTGCATCTGGTATCTATCTCTATAGGGCAGTAAGTGGCAAAGGACATGTCGAAACCGGCAAATTAATGATCTTGCCTTGAGTATGCCCAGATTTATCCCTTGCTACATAGATATTTTCCCGTAATTTATCGAGTAGATATTATTATCAAAGGAGAATGCTATGAAACACAAGCTGGTCTTCATTTTGCTGGCACTGCTCGTTTTGTCTTTGAGCCTGAACGCGGAGCCATGGAAGTATAAGGGCGATTTCAATCTTAATCTGACTCAGACTGCCTATAGTAACAACTGGTACGGAACCGAACTGGGTTCGATAACCTGGACAGCGGGAACCACGATGAGTGCCGAGAAACAACTTACACCTCTTTTCTACAATATCAATACCCTCAAGCTAGCTTATGGGCAGACAAACCAGCAGAAAGAACGCACCGAGACTGACGGATCTGTCACCTCATATTGGGCTAAGCCGGAGAAATCAACCGACAAGATCGATGCAGAATCATTACTCAAGATGACGATGAAAACCTTCGTGAACCCCTTTATTGGGGTAAGGCTGGAAAGCCAGTTTATCGACAAGAGCGATCCTTCTCTGACAAGACTGATCAACCCCATGAAGTTCACGGAATCTGCCGGTGTGACAAGGAACTTCATTGAAAAGGGGAATGAGCTTCTGACCGCGCGTTTCGGCGTGGCATTCCGCCAGAACTACGACAGAGATGTACTGGTCACAGCGGTTCCAGAAGTGCGGGATGACGTAACAACTCTCGATGGTGGTTTGGAATTTGTCACTGAATACAAGAATGTCTTTAGTCCCTCAAACATAACCTACAACACCAAACTCCAGGTCTATCAGGCGGTCTTCAACAGCAAGAGCGATGAGCTGGCAAATGACTATTGGAAAGCTACTGATATGAACTGGGAACACTCTCTGGGAATGAAGCTTTACAAAGCGATCTCTATCAACCTATATCTCCAGCTGCTCTATGAAAAAGAGCAGGTGAACGAGATCCAGTTCAAAGAAACCCTGGGATTAGGGCTTTCCTACAACCTATTCTGATCGACATTGACGCGGATGATGTTCGAACCCGGGCGTCATCCGCTTTCTTTTATACCAGCAGACTCTTGATCCACAGGGGTATCATGATCTCATGATGTCCGATAAAGTAGAATCCCTTTCCGCCTGTCTCGACCGGACGACGCACAACGTTCTCCAAAGCCCGGTATTGCATATTCATATCAAACACAGCAGTCGTGAAGTTCTTAACTGGTCCCCGGATATTGCGAGCGACAGTCAGAGCCTTGAGGAACACTTCAGGTACAACCACAGCAGATCCCAGATCGACAAAGATACCGCCTTCATTCAGCCCCGGAATCCTATCGCAGAGGATACGGAAATCCCGCAGGGAGCAATCTCCGATAGCTTTACCATCCGCACAGGGAGTCTGATGAACGATATCCGTTCCCAGTCCCACGTGCACAGTCACAGGTATTCCATGCTTGTAAGCCATTGCCAGAAGTGAGTTTTCTTTGTAATGAGCGTTTTCCAGTATGTGCTTACCAAGCGCTTCACCATAACCGAGTCCATCAGCTGAAGCCTTTGTGATCGTCGAGTTTATCCCGTGAGTGGTCTCAAACACCATCCCGAACGATCCGTTCGCCAGAGTCTTGGAAACATCCTCGGAGGTCTTGCCATAGAATGCCAGTTCCCAGTCATGGATCGAGACGGAACCATTGATAACAAAACAGCTTACGCAGCCGCTCTCCATCAGTTCGATCAGAAGCGGTGCCAAGCCACATTTGATGACGTGACCGCCCAAGCCAATTATCATTGGCTTTCCTACCCGAATAGCTGCTTGGCAAAGAGAGACGAATTCCTTAAAGTCCGCTGCCTTAAGAATATCTGGCAAGCAATCCAGAAATAAAGATGTATCGATCTTCCCCTTTCTGGCGAAGCATTCAGGCTCCACTTTGCTGGGCCGGTCCTTGACGCTATAGACTGTCGCTTGAAACAGGTCGATCTCCGAATATCTGCTCATATTGATTCCTTCTTTGGTTTTCCCAGGTAGCGGTCACGCTCGCTATAAATGCAACCGCAGTATTTCTGGCGATACATACCTTGTTCTTTGGAGAGGTCGATGCCTTTCTGCCAAAGTACACGCCAGTCTTGGTAGTACCACTTTACTCCATATTTGAGACCAAGTTCTTCTCCGACCGAGTTTATCAGATCATGTTTCTGATAGCGGCTGTAGAGCAAGGTCGAGGAATAGTAATCGAATCCTTTCTCTTTCGCCATCATTACAGCCGGCTCCAGTCTGCTGCGATAACAATATTCACAGCGTGCTTCAATGTCTCCCGCGGTGTTTCTGATAAAGTCGTCCAGAAGATAGCCGTAATCCATTATCAAGGGAATGCTTTCCCGCTCACAGAATTCCCGCAAGGTGTCAAACCTCGCCTTGTATTCTGTGTAGGGATGGATGTTGGGATTAAACCAGAAACCGGTAATTTGCATACCGGTTTCTTTCAATTGATAGTATGGCGCGATTAAACATGGCGCGCAGCAGGTGTGAATCAACAGCCTAGGAACGGACATAATGCGGCATATCATCAGGAAGTTCCAGAGACAGTTCCACTATCCCGGAGACCTCTCCGTTCTCAAACAAAGGCTGTTGATAGATAAGCTTGCGCTTGCCCTGCTTTTCGATCGTGTAAGCATTGGTGCGTCCCGTCTGTAACATCTCGCGAATGATAACGTTGCAGTGCTCAGGATGGTAGTCGTACAGGCTTTTACCGATGAGATCGCTACCGCCATAGGACGCAAACGTCGCGCAGGCTTTCTCGTTCATTTCTATGATCGTGCCGTTTTTATCGCAGACTGTCGCTGCTCCGGCAAAATCCTTGATCCATTCGTGCATCAGAATGATTCCTTGAGCAGGTTGGCAGCCACGATCCCACGCTGGATCTGATTCGTTCCCTCATATATCTGGAGGATCTTGGCGTCGCGCATCATCTTCTCCACGGGATATTCTTTCATATAGCCATATCCGCCAAGGATCTGGACTGCATCGGTGGTGACCTTCATCGCCACATCGGACGCGAAGTACTTGCACATCGCACTCTCTTTTGAGTAGTTCTTGATGCCTGCGTCGACCATCTTGGCTGTCTGCATGACCAATGCACGAGCCGCCTCGACCTGGGTCGCCATATCGGCAAGCATGAACTGCACTGCCTGGAAACTGGAGATCGGCTTGCCAAACTGCTGTCTCTCGCGAGAGTACTTGACCGCAGCTTCGAGGGCACCGCGGGCAATACCTACTGCTTGTGCGCCAACCATGGGTCTGGATTTGTCAAAAACTTTCATGGCGGTGATAAAGCCTGTGCCTTCTCTGCCCAGCAGATTCTCAGCCGGAACGATGCAATCTTCAAAGATCAGCTCTCGAGTCGCGGAAGCTCTGATACCCATCTTGTTCTCTTTCTTGCCAAAGCTGAATCCGGGAGTGCCTTTCTCAACGATGAAGCAAGAGCAGCCACGGGGTCCTTTGGTCTTGTCGGTCATGGCAAAAACCGTGTATATTCCAGCTTCTCCGCCATTGGTGATCCACTGTTTTGTCCCGTTGATGATATAATGATCCCCTTCTTTGCGGGCAGTTGTCTCGATCGCGCTGGCGTCACTTCCGGCGTTGGCTTCCGTGAGTGCGAAAGCTGCAAGTTGTTCACCCGCTGCGATCTGACCGAGATATTTCTGCTTCTGCTCTTCAGAACCGGCAATAAGGATCGGATACATGCCCAGTCCTGTCGCACCAAATGCCAGAGCTATCCCGGCATCGACAGCGCATAGCTCTTCTGTCACGATCGCCAGATCAACGACCTTACCACTGATGCCACCGTATTCTTCGGCGATAAGGATGGCAAACAGGTCGCTTTGTTTCATGATCTCGACGACGTCCCAGGGGAAGATCCCCTCTTCATCATATTTTTCGGAAAGGGGTTTCATCTTTTCCAGAGCGATTCGTCTGGCTATTTCTTTCATTTCGAGTTGGTCTTCAGTCAGAAAATATTCCATCTTAAACTCCTGATTATTATAGTGTATAGACCATAAGGATGCAATCCTGAACCTGCCTTGTATGTCAAGCATTTTCGGCTAAACGGTTAAGATTCACCCTGTTCATGAACAGACCACAGCTAACTTCATCAATAGAAAACGGCGATCCGTATCCGGACCGCCGTAAACAAGTCTTTTCTTCCCGATCATAGCCGGTTCCTTGGTATCAGAATCCTTCTATGTCGTTGAAGTTCTCCCTATATGAACAGGTTGATATTCGACTGCTCTGCTTCGGAAAGATAGGTCGCGACGCCACCGATATTGACGCCATCGATCAATTCTTCAGGAGTGACTCCCATGATATCCATGGACATCTGGCAAGCGATCATCTCGACTCCGGCTCTCTGTGCCTGCATGATCATCAGTTCCAGAGAATCCACGTTCTTATCCTTCATGCGTTTGCGCATCAGCACAGGTCCGATTCCGGCGAAATTGATCTTGGATAATCCAAGGGATAAGCTGCTACCGGCTGTCATGAGACCGAACATCTTGCCCATGAAGTCTTTCTCAGTCTTCGGTTTACGCTGCTTCTTGATCACATTCAATCCCCAGAAAGTGAAGAACATCGTCACTTTCTTGCCGGTGGTCGCAGCTCCGTTGGCAATAACGAAAGAGGCAAGCGCGCGGTCCAGATCATCGCTGAACACAACGATAGTCTTGTTTCTTCCGGCTGAAGTGGCTCCGATCTCCTCAGCTCCACCTTTCAGCACCGTTGCCACGTATTTCTTACCGATCTCTTCGATCCCGACCAGAGAATTACCTGTCATCTTGCACCAGGCAGGAACGTCTTTGACGAAACCCGGATCAGTCGCGGAGATACGTAATCTGTCGCCCGGCAGCAGTTTGTCCATTTCAAGCTTCAGGCGCATGATAGGGCCTGGACACTGCAATCCGCAAGCGTCAGCTTCAATAGTCCTTCCACCGGTGGCAGAGGCGGCTGTCTCTTTCTTATACATTTGGTCATCCTTTTCGATATAGTCATGAGCGAAGATGTCTTCGTTGGTTTGTTCCTGGTGGGCTTGTTCATAGGTGGTGAACCCGCCGGAAAGGTTGTAGACTTCCGTAAATCCATTCTGTGCCAGGATCCTGGATGCGAAGTAGCTTCGGTGACCCGTGCCGCAATAAACCACAAGCTTTTTGTCCTTGGGAACCTCTGCCAGTCTGCCGCGAAGCTCGTCCACGGGAAGGTTGATAGATCCCTTGATGTTTCCTAACTTATGTTCCATCGGGGTTCGAACGTCGATTATCACGCTGGTCGTGGGATCGAGGTCTTTGATCTCATCCCAGTGAATGACCTTCGAGATCCCCGCAAGGATGTTCTCCGCAACCATACCTGCCAGGTTCACGGGATCCTTGGCGCTGGAGAAAGGCGGAGCATAGGCATGTTCGATCGCGATCAGATCATAGATCGTCTCATTGTGTTTGATTGCCTGAGCAAGCATCTCAATGCGTTTATCCACCCCGTCGAAACCAACGACCTGCGCCCCGTATAAACGACCATCATCCGGTGAAAACGTGATCTTGATCGTCAGGGGAAGGGCGTCCGGGTAGTAACCCGCGTGTGAGGAAGAATGAATTACCGAGGTGATAAAAGGTATCCCGGCTTTGAGCAGATCTTTACCGGAAATGCCTGAGGCGGCTACGGTGATATCAAATATCTTGGCTATGGCAGTGTTTATCGAACCGGGATACTTACGTTTATTGCCCATTACGATGTTATCCGCGGCTATACGTCCCTGTTTATTCGCCGGGCCCGCAAGATAGGTGAGGAAAGCTTTTCCGGTGATGGGATTGGGCATAGCAACGGCATCACCCACGGCATATATTTCCGGATCTGAGGTTTGCATGTATTCATTGACCATGATACCTTTGTTGGGACCCAGCTCCAGCCCGGCTTGTTCCGCCAGACGGCTGTCCGGCTTGACACCGATGGAGAGAATGACCATGTCAGCGGGAATCGACTTACCGCTGGCAAGACGCACCAAAATACCGCCGGATTGTCGCTCAAAAGCCTTGACCGCTTCGCCAAGATACAGACCAATATTCTTGGCTTTCAAATGTTGATGAACCTGAGCAGCCAGTTCAAAATCCATGTACGCCATCACCTGCGGCGCCATTTCCACGATAGAGACCATGATGCCTTTGTGATGAAGATTTTCCGCCATCTCTACACCGATGAAACCTGCGCCGACTACTACCGCGTGCCGAACATGGTGACTATCCAGATAATCCTTGATGCGATCGGTATCAGGAACGCTGCGAAGCGTGAATACAGCTTCATCATCGATACCGGGCAGAGGCGGACGCACAGGTTCAGCCCCTGGTGAGAGCACCAGCTTGTCGTAAGTTTCGACGTATTCTTTACCGGTTCTAAGATCCTTGGCTGTGACCGACTTGGCTTTCCTATCAATAGAGAGGATCTCTGTATTGATACGGATATCCACATTCAGACGGGCTTTGAAGCTCTCGGGTGTTTGCACGAACAGCCGTTCCCGATCAGTGATCACCCCGCCGATGTAGTATGGCAGTCCGCAATTGGCATAGGAAATGTAATTCCCTTTTTCAAACATTACGATCTGGGCATGTTCGTCCATACGGCGTAAACGAGCAGCAGTCGTTGCTCCTCCGGCAACGCCCCCCACGATGATGTATCTTGACATGGTTTCTCCTATTTGGGAAAGATAATTTGCGATCTGGAACAGCCGAATCTCACCGTCAGCCAATTCCAGATCCTTAATAACAATCTAATCAACATGTGTAATTTTGCAAGTATGTTTGACACCGGCTCTGCCGAGTCCGACTGATTACATCTCAACCTAGGCTATCTGCATATAATTCCAGAAGCTTATCCTAATCATCCCGGTATCATGTCCTGACGTGACAGGACATGATACCGATATGATAACGAGAAGATAAGGTGATGAACCCTGAATAACTATTTGGAACTGAAAGAGTTTATTCCGGGAACCATTTTGCTTTGATCTTGCTGAGAATCCCGTTGGCTTTAATTGCTGAAAACGCGGCTTGCCACTTGTCAACGATCGCGGGATCGGTCTGTTTCGAGATGCCTATATAGTATTCGGTGCGCGTGATCTCGAGCACTGGGATCAGATCCGAACTGAGATATCCGGCGCTCTGGATGATTTGCTTACTGGTCAGATCGGTCAAGACTCCGACGTCTGCCCTGCGGGAGATCACCTGTTTGACAGACTCACTGGGCTTTTCCGAGCTGACAAGATTAGTAAATCCTTGTCTAATAAGATATTGCTCAGAGAACCAGGCGGTTGTTGTGGCGATCGCTTTCAGCTTTTTGGCGTCTTCCAGATTCGTGAGTTTGATCTTGGATTCCTTGTAAGTGTAGAAACTGGTGATGTTCTCCCCCAAGGGACCGACCCAATAGAAAAGCGAATCGCGCTCAGGGGTTTTCTCCATGGTAAAGATCACTATGTTGGGCTCGTTTAGCGCCCTTTGATACGCTTTGTCCCAAGTAAGGAGTTGAGGAGTGTAACAGGTCTTGAGCTGCTGCTGCATTGCTTGAACGACTTCCGCGCCATATCCGGAGATGGAATCACCGACAGCAAATGTCAGAGGCGGATAGCTTTCGGTTAGTAAGGTCAGAGGCGTCTTACTCTTTGTGCAGGACATCCCCAGGAAAATCAGGCTCAAACAAATAAACGAGGAAACAACTCTCATACTGACTCCTTTACTTATCAGCGTTATATTCACGATAACCGTTTCCCTGTTGTTGTCAATCAAATAATGGTCAAAACGGCGAGAGAACTAGTGTAAATATTGCCACAAAGAAAACGCCACCCTGTGAGGTGGCGTTTTGTTCGTGTAAGATATTGTATTAGAAACCGAACCAGGGGCCGACGGAGACATTGATGCCCTTGAAAGGTGTGTTCGGTGAGTTTGTCACGTCATATGTTTCGTTGTTTCCGGTGCGGACTTTCCATCCGTCCGAGACGCTAAAACCGTAAGTGTAGCCGGCTTCCGCGCGGATCCCAAACCAGGGAAGGATATGATAGAGCAATTCAGCTCTGGGTTGGACCACAGCGTAACCTCTCGTGAGCATCACAAATGTGTTCCCGGAGTTCACCAGAGTGCTGTCAATATCGTTCCAGTCATAATTCCCATTGTTGTGGGACAGCTGTAATGTGTGATCCCCGGCACCCAGCATGACGCCGATGGAACCCAGAAGTTTGCCGGCGATCGGGAAACGCTTATCCAGAGTGATACCACTCATCGAGTTAGAATAATTCATCCAGTAAGAATATGTGGGGTCAGCAGGATCGATCTTCTTCTTCTGAATACTGTAGGAAGCACCCTGGCCTCCAAGGAAGAAACCATTGCCAACGTTGCCTCTACCCAATCCGCCCTGGAGGAGTAAACCGTCGTTCCCGAAAGCGCTGAAGCCAAAAGATGAGATCATATTGTTGATATCTGTCATATCGGTCTTGAACCATATAGGCATCCAAGTGCCTCCGCCAATGCCGACCCGGCTTCTGGGACGCTTGACTTTCTCGATGTTGACCTCGACGTTCTGGGCTTCTTTCGTGCCCAAAACCACAGGAAGCGTGAGAACGTCACCGTCCCTGTAGATCTCCAGATTGACCGTTTGTCCGGCTTCGAGAGTCGATGCTATCTGCATGAAGGTATCTTTGTCGGTGACTTGGACTTCATCAACAGACATGATTATGTCACCATCCTGGAGTCCCGCTTGCTCGGCAGGGCTGTCATCCACGACGGATTGAATCATTGCGCCAAAGGAATAGGGATAATCTGTATCCGCGAGTTCATCCTCGGAGAGTTCAGTTATCATCACCCCAAAATAGCCAGTTCCGGCACGAGGCGCTTGCATTATGTAGCTTTGTTCTTCCGCAGTATCGTTTGTACCGGCGGATAGACTCATGACAGTGCATATCAAACCAATTGCCAATAACAAAGGCAGGTGTTTCGTTAGTCTCATTTAGAACCTCCAGTTCTCAAAGGATAATGTGATCAGCGCACTCAAAGACGCCGACCTGTCAATAACAATCTCGTCCTGAATCCTCAAAAAGCAAGCATTATCTTGTTGAAGTTTAGGCACACCCAGGTCTTGAAAAACATCTCACCCCTTCCTCATGAATAAATATTGACACGAATAAGGTCGCTTCCTAAAGAGGTCATACGTCAATATGCCACAAAGAGGTTACCATGAAAAAAGCCATACTTGCCGTTCTTATGGTCTTCCTGATCCTCGGATTGAGCGCCGAGATCAGAACCATTTACACAGCAAAGACCAGTTCCCTGAGGTCTTCTGAGGGTCCTGAGAAGCTCTATAATACCATACAAAACATAGCAAATAACGGTGGAGATATCTACTACTACAACGACAAGTACGTGGTTATGGGCAAGCTGCCACAGGATCAAAACCTGTTTATCCGTGATGAGATCATAAGCTTTGACCTTACCGGAGACGCCAGATTGTATCTTGTAAGCAAGATTCCCGGCGATGATAAGCTCCTGCTGAGCAAGCCGGACAAACTTCTCGATCTGGGAGAATCCCTACTGATCGAGTCTTCCGATACTGACATTCAGCTGCGTTCCCGGATCAGCAATCCCTTTGTGGAAATAGACTTTACTCCCATGAAGTTCTCTCTGGTCAATACCATCAGCGATTCATACCGCTCAACGAGGACTACCATCGAGCAATTGACAGCGCAAGTCAACGCCGATAGCGTCCAGAGCTTCATTCAGCATCTTCAGGATTTTCAGACACGCTATGCTCTCGCGGACAACCGTCTCGCCGTTGCCACCTGGATCAAGAACCAGTTCATCCGCATGGGCATCACCAATACCCAGCTCAAACCCTTCCAGTGGCAAAACACTACCCAGTACAACGTCGAGGCAACCATCACCGGGAGCGTGTCGCCCAACGAGTACATCATCGTCGGTGGACACCATGATTCCATCCTCTCCAGCGGAGACGCAACAATCTTCGCACCCGGAGCGGATGACAATGCCAGCGGAACTGTAGCGGCACTGGAGATGGCACGCGTGATGACACTCATGAACTACCAACCTCAATGCAGCATCAGATTCGTGACCTTCGCCGCCGAAGAATTCGGGTTGTGGGGTGGGAAGAGTTACGCAGCCACAGCCGATGATCAGGACATGAGCATCCGAGTCATGATGAATCACGACATGATCGCCTATTCGACCCAGTCGCCATCAGAGTGGTTGGTACGCTTGATGCCTTACGACGGATCCCTGGAGCAGAGCCAGTTCGCCGCACAACTCACTTCCCAATACACCACTCTGAACCCGGTTTACGGGTCAATGAATAGTTCTGGCAGCGACAGCTATCCCTTCTGGCAACATGGATTTAAGGTCATATATTTCTTCGAGAACACCTTCACTCCGAATTACCATTCAGTTCTGGATCTGGTCGCCAATCTGAATCCCGTCTATTGCGCTGAGGTCATCAGAGCATCAGTCGCATGCGCTGTCGGTTTTGCCAATATGCCCTCAGCTCCGGTGAATCTTACTGTCGCCGATGTAGGCAACGGAAATCAACTGCAGGTGAACTGGCAAGCTCCACCTGACCAGGCAGTCGATCACTACAATGTTTACATGGGATTCAACCCAACTGAGATGGGCACGCCGGTTCAGGTCACCTCCACGAGCTATACCATGTCCGGTCTCACGGAAGGAGTCCTCTACTACATCCAGGTCAGCGCCGTGGACGCTCTTGGGAACGAAAGCTACCGCCCCGTCGTATCTTGCACGCCGAGATCGATACCCTTGACTCCTGCCGGATTTCAGCAAACCCCGATCTTTGGCGCAATCAGGCTCGATTGGATCTACAACACAGAACTGGACCTCGCGGGATATCGTCTCTTCAAGAGCATGGATCCCGGTCAGATCGGCGATTCGGTCAGTCAGAATCTGCTAACGAACAATGTCTTAACAGATACAGACGTCACCGGTGGAGGCGGGTATTATTATTACACTCTCCTTGCCGTGGACACAAGCGGAAACGTATCCCCCTACACTGAAACGATCTCCAGCCGTCCGATCACCCTGAATCAGGGCATTCTGATCGTGGATGAGACCAAGAACATGAACGGCACAAGCCCCCTTCAACCCAACGACCTGCAGGTAGACAGCTACTATATGTCCTTCATGGAAGGCTACGAGGTCGGCAATTTTGACACCGAAGCCAATGAGGATTACCTTCGTCTGGCAGACATGGGACCCTACAACATCGTACTCTGGCACGGCAATGAATCCAGCGACGTCACCTATCCCTACTACGTTCAGGACGCCATCCGCAACTACCTTGCCGCGGGCGGCAACATCCTCTTCACCATATATCAACCCAGCCAGGCATTCAATCTGAACTCATCATACCCCGTCACCTTCGCTGAGAATACATTCTGCAACAGTGTCTTAGGTATTGCCGGCGCAGATCATTCGACCAGCACCAGATTCCGCTATGCCAACAGCCTGGTCGATGGATATCCTAACCTCGCCGTTGATCCGGATAAGACTCTCGCGTCTCTGAACAACCATATAATCAGGATCGAAGGCTTGACGACTGCTCCTGGCGCGACCAACCTCTACAGCTATGGCTCTGATTACGAAAACTCCTCGCCTCAGGGAAGCCTGAACGGCATGAGCGTCGGTATTCTGAAACAAACCTCAGGGGGAAAGGTCGTCACCCTCAGCTTCCCGCTTTACAACATGATCCAATCTCAGACTGCTAACCTTCTCACCCATGTGTTTAGCGATGTCTTCGAATACCCCGCGGCTAGTGACGATCCCGAGGATGTGACCTCTCCGAGCCTCGTTCTGCATCCGGCGACCCCGAATCCCTTCTCCGGTGAGACACGGATCAGTCTCGATCTGAAGGACACGACGAGGGATCTTGCCATCCGCGTTTACAATCTGAAGGGCCAGATGGTCAAAACCATCTATCAGGGTATTCCTCAGGACAAGCACGCCGCTTATATCTGGGACGGGCTGGACGCACACGGCAAACAGGTTCGTTCCGGGCTGTACATCATCAAAGCGTCTCAAGGCGCTTCGGTCTCGACGGTAAAGTCGGTTCTTTTGAAGTAGCTCCGGTTAGTAAGTAAACAACCGTTTTCACGAATAACAGCTTCAGGCAGTGAGGTTCAAAACTCACTGCCTGAATCTGTTATAGCGGAAGCAGCAACAAGGATCAATCAAATCACACAACATCGTTTTCTCTATCACTTTGTCTAATGATCAGCTTTTCAGTGTCTTAGCGTAGTCATCCCGGTATCATGTCCTGTCATGACAGGACATGATACCGGGAAGATATGGATATGATACTGAGATGACTGATTTCATGAAATGCTCGAAACACGTGGCGCGGATGTTCCGCCATGTTGCCAACACCATGATCCTATAGCATGTGAGATCGGTAAATCTGAGCAAATTGGCGAGGTGGTATCTTTTGCCAACCTATTGGAGGAGAAGTTGTTATCTTTGAGGCTACTTTGCGGTAATCCTGAAGAAATCAGGATAGTGAGTTCCCGCCCAGCCAAAAGACAGGCGATAGTCTCCCTTGCCGGCATTGAACGGAACGGTCACGCTAAAGTGCGTATCGTCTTTCCAAACTAGGGTTTGGGGCTGTACTCCGGTGTAATAGGAATTGTCTTTATTGAAGAATTTCACCTTGGGATCGGGATAGATTATCCAGGCAGCAAAGCCCTCGCGGGGTTTTGAGGACATATATTCGAACGGGATGGTCAGGAATCCGGCTGCCGAGACCAAAGGCAAAGCCAGAAGTGGACGAACCATGCCGGTGGCGAAGTTCTGTGTCGCGAGAAGGGTTCTATCCTTGATGACGACTCCGACACCGATATGAGTATAATCCAGATCGAGGATATTTGCCCTATGCCCGGGAGAGTTCATCCAGCCATCGACCAGATCTTTGGCGCTGAACACTTTATCAGAGATGACCTGTTTGGCGATGTTCTCGCCTATACCCAGATTCATCAGCTCGGGATAGTATTTTTCCTGCCGATCCCAGCACTGCAGTCCCTGAAGGTCCTCATGCGCGTAGAAATTCTGGGAGTACATGTTATAGCTGTGACGCCGGGCAATGTCGGCAAGCCCTTTGTCATACTTAAGAGGTTGCAGCCCATAATCCGCTCTCGCCCTGTTCGTGTAAAGGATGACCTCTTGCTCAAACTCGGTGATGGTCAGAGCTGACAAAATACTAAGCGCGGTAGTGAACAGGATCAGGATAATGTGGAACTTGAACAAGGCCTTGGGCATGGTGACCTCCGTTTAGAATGAGAAGTTTATGAGTACTTTATCCTTGTCGAACTTGAGATGGATGCGCTCCTTCTCGGAGTCGAAATCCTGCATGTGCGCGTCAACGTAAGCATCTATCGCCGATAGGGCCATGGTTATCCCCATCCACCAAAAGTCGCTCCGCACCCTGTCACGATAGTCGTCGCTCTGATACTGATAGAGTTGCTGCTCATAAATATCCGTTGAGTTGTCTGCCAGGACCTGATAGTCTCTGGACTTTCCGTGATGATAGACAGCAGTCCCGATCAGCGCTCCCTGGATACCGATGACGATCCCTGCTTTCACGTACTCCTTGTTATAGATCTGACCTCCGCCGGGGAAGAGAATTGAACATGCCATGGCGTGATAAGGCTTGGGCGGGACCAGCGCAGATAGCCCGGAACTCAGAGTAAGACAGAGAGTTATCAAAATCAGGAGCAGGGTCGTACGGAGATGTGGCATCCTATGCGGAGATACCTCGTTCGGCATTCTTGACGAATTCGATGAAGATCTTCTGCTCGGGCAGCAGGTCGGTCAGCAGATCAGCTTGCGCCATTGCCTGCGAAGTGTTCAGTCCTTTGCGGTAGAACAAGTTGTAGATATCCTTGATCGCCGCGAGAACTTCGGAGGAAAATCCCTTGCGCATCAGGCCGACGGTGTTCAAGCCTACTGTTTTGTAAGGATTACCCTGTCCTCTGGTGTAGGGCGGGATATCTTTTTTGATCGCGGAAGCGCCACCGATGAAGGCTTGGGTTCCTATGTGCACGAACTGATGCACAGCGCTCTGACCGCCGATGATGGCAAAGTCCGCCATGTGGATATGGCCGGCCATCTGGACGGCGTTCGCGATGATGCAGTTGTTGCCGATCTGGCAGTTGTGGGCAATATGCACATACTCCATGATGAGGTTGCGGGAACCGACAACGGTGTCCTCTTCCATCTGGTTTGATTTATTGATGGTGGCAAACTCCCGGATAGTGTTATTTGAACCGATACGCAATCGGGTCGGCTCGCCGTTGAACTTCAGATCCTGAGGATCCGTTCCCAGAACGGCATAGGGATGGATAACGTTGCCTTGGCCAAGATGCGTGTCCCCCTCAATGATAACGTGAGAAATAAGCTTGTTCCCCTCGCCGAGGACGACGTTTTCACCAATGATGCAATAGGGTCCGATCTCGCAATTATCGCCGATCTGCGCGCCTTGAGCTATGATCGCTGTGGGATGGATCGTCATCATTTATTTCTCTCCTGAACCAGAGCCAGGAAGTCTCCTTCCGCGACCTTCTCATTTCCGACGAAGGTCTCTCCATGCATCTTCGCGAGAGTTTTCTTCATAGAAATGACTGAGAGTTCATATCTTAAGGTATCGCCTGGCATGACCGGTTTACGGAACTTGACGTTGTCTATCGAGGCGAAGTAGGCGACGTAGTTCTGGGGATTCTCCAGTTGATTGAGGAGCATGATCCCGCCTGCCTGAGCCATGCCTTCGATGATTAGCACGCCAGGCATGATCGGATGCCCCGGGAAATGCCCGGCAAAGAAAGGCTCGTTGATCGTGACGTTCTTCATTCCCACGATACGTTTATCGGGGATGAACTCGATGATCCGGTCGACCAGCAGGAAAGGATAGCGATGAGGTATGATCCTCATGATGGCGTTGATGTCGAAAACTACTTCCTTGCTCTTTTTTTTCTGGTATATCTGTTGCAGTTCGTGCTTCTTCTGTATCTGGCGAAGCTTTTTTACCAGTTCGACATTAGTCTTGTGTCCGCTGCGCGCGGCTAGAATATGTCCCTTGATCGGCATTCCCAGAAGGGCAATGTCACCCAGGAGATCGCAGACCTTATGGCGCACGAACTCGTTGTGATAGCGGAGTGAATGGCTGTTCAGGATGCCTTCCTCGGATACTGTCACAGGGTTGTGATAGCCAAAGATGTCCTGAAGTTCCTTGAGCTCCTCTTCCTTCATGTTCGGCTCACCGATCACGAGCGCGTTTTCCAGAGATCCGCCCTTGATGAGCCCTACCTTCTTAAGATAGAGGATCTCATTGATGAAACAGAATGTTCTGGCACCGGCAAACTCTCTCTCATAGTAATCCATGCTCGGTAACCAAGTGTATTGAGTGCCAAGATAGGGATGTTTGTAGTCGATCATGAAGGTGACTTTGAGTTCATTGGACGGGACGATCACGATGTCCACGTTCTCATCAGGAGCGGAGAAATTTATCGGAGAATCCAGCTCGAAGAAGATACGTTCCGAATCTTGCTGAACGATCCCCGCCTGCTTGATAAGGTTCAGGAATACGATCGGGGAGCCATCCGCGACCGGCGCTTCCGGTCCATCGATCTCAATGCGGATGTTGTCAATATTCAGACCCTTGATGGCAGATAACACATGTTCGATCGTGCCGACAGTGGCGTTCTTGATCCCGATGGTCGTACCTCTGGAGATATCCACCACATGGTCGATATCAGCAGGGATCTCCGGTTTATCCGGCAGATCAACCCTGATAAAGACGATGCCTTCGTCCTTACCTGCGGGTTTGAAGCGTATCGTTGAGATCTCTCCCGAGTGCAAACCTATGCCTGTGTAGGAGATCTCTGAAGCAATCGTGTGTTTATATTCTGTCATAATACCGTTCCTCTTAGGTTATATTAGCCCTTGTCCCTGAGGGAGCGCATATACTCCTTGAACATGCCTGGCAGCGATCTTTCGGCTGCCATGATCCTCTTCATCTCGGAAGCGTCTCTGGCAGGTGTGCCAAGATATCTGCTCCCTGCGGGTACATCATGACT
>DAOPZE010000015.1:0-4567 GCA_035353255.1 Candidatus Cloacimonadota bacterium | reverse complement strand
CCATCGCCAATTGTAAGATGTCCCGCGGTACCGGATTGACCTGCCATATAGACGTAGTCTCCCAGAATCGTGCTCCCTGCGAGACCAACCTGCGCGCAGAGTATGCTGTGCTTGCCTATAACGCAGTTGTGCCCGATCTGAACAAGGTTATCTATCTTGGTGTCGTCCCCAATGCTGGTAGGTCCGAGGGTTCCTCTGTCTATGGTGGTATTGGCTCCGATCTCCACATCGTTCCCAATGATCACGTTCCCCACCTGCGGGATCTTCAGCTGTTTCCCGCCTTCCAGCAGGTAGCCAAAACCATCCGCGCCGAGGATAGCGCCGGAGTGTATCGCGGTTCGATCGCCCACAATGGTATCTGAATACAAGGTCACATTGGGGAACAAGTGACAATTCTTCCCGAGGCGAACATTCTCTCCGAGATAGCAACCTGCTTCGATCACGGAACCTTCTCCTATGACACATCCTGACGAGATGACTGCGTTAGCTCCAATCGTCACATCAGCCGAAATTGTCACATCATCTGCTATCACTGCCGCGGGGTCGACTCTGTGCATCATCCCGGAGTTATCCAACTGAAGCCAGATACTGGTCAGTTGCATGAGGCTGAAATATGGCTTGGAGACGATCAGGAGGTTCCTGTTTGTCAGGTTCTCACGATACTCTTGTGTACATATCACCAGACCAGCCGATGAGTTCCGTATCTGCTCCAGGTACTTCTCTTGCTCGATGAACACTGCGCATTCTATGTCAGCATGGGCAGGATCTGAAACACCTCTGATCCTGAGTGACGCAGCACCGAAGTACTCGCCTCCGATCAAGCTTTGGAGTTCAGCGGGACTAAGCTGCTTGTTGAATTTCTTCATGGCTTGTCTGGCTTGGGTTCCGTCACCGTGTCGTTTGGCTTGGTCTCGTTCTTGGGCGGTTCAGTCTGTCCTGGGATGATCGCTGGAGTCTGATCTGCGGGAGCGACTGTATCCTTATTCAGTTCCTGGATAACCAGGTCGGTCAGATCTAATGTCTCCTTGGCATAGAGAACCGTACCCAAGCTAACGTCGAAGATCATCGTATAGTCCTCATCTTCGGCGATCTTGACGATGATTCCATTGATCTTGACTGTCAGAGGCTGAAGCAGTTCCTGATATCTCTGTTCCTGCTTTCCGCCCTCACCAAAGTACTCATCGATGAATTTACCGGCTTCGGCTTTCTTGGCATCGATACGAGCCTGAGCTTCGCGTTTGGCTGCATCGTTCTTCGTGAGCTTGTCGATCTCGAAGGCACGTTCCATTCTCTTGATCTCTTCGTTCATGGTCTTAACCTGAGCCTTCCAGTTCTGGATATCCAGGTTAAACAGACGGGAGATCTCCGCGGCTTCATTGCTTTGCGCAATAACGCGATCCGTATCCACGTAGCCCAGTTTGGTCTGGGCATAGCCGATCCCGATGACACTCACCAGAATGAGCACTGCCAAATATATCTTTTTCATAGTCTCTCCTTGAGGGTTCTTGGTTGTGATAACGCTGCTTAAAACAGGCAAGCGGTACCTGCTCATCATCCTAAGAATAAGGAGCAGGCTCAACTATTATCGTAAAAGGACTTTCGTCAATCTTTTATCTCATACTTCAAGTCCAGAACCTTGACCGCGCGAACATCGTCAACTCTGCGAACAGGAGTCGTCAACGGAGCTTCGTGCATCATCTCAGCCTGGGTCTCACATTCGCCGGCGATTTCGATCATAGCTTCAGCAAAGTCATCAATCGACTGTTTGCTTTCCGTTTCGGTCGGCTCGAACATCATCGCTTCCGGAATGATCAGCGGGAAATATATGGTTGGGGCATGATAGCCCTTGTCCAGTAACCTTTTAGCAATATCAAGAGTGGATAGTCCAAATTCCTTCTTTTGTTTTGTCCCGTCCGCCACAAATTCATGCATACAGGCTTCCGTATGCTGGATATGATAGTACGGCTCGAGGAGTTTCATCAGATAATTAGCATTGATGATAGCGTTTTCGGAGACTCTTCTAAGTCCCTTTGCGCCAAGCATCCTGATATAGATGTAAGCCCTTGCCATGATCGCGAAATTACCATACATGGTATGAACTTTCCCGATCGAGGTCTCCTGATGCGAGTAATCAAAGAAATACCTGCCATCTTTGACGGCAACCATTGGGATAGGCAGATAAGGAAGAAGCTTCTCGACGACTCCGACTGGCCCGCTTCCAGGTCCTCCACCACCGTGAGGCGTGGAGAACGTCTTGTGCAGATTGAAGTGCATGACGTCAAAGCCGATCTTACCCGGCTGAACGATACCCAGCAATGCATTCAGATTCGCTCCGTCCATATACATGAGACCGTCCACGGCATGGATCATTTCACTGATCTGCGTGATCTGGGATTCAAACAGACCGAGTGTATTGGGATTGGTCAGCATGAACCCGGCAACATCGTCTCCGATCACGGCTTTCAGTGCTTCCAAATCGACTCTTCCGTCCTCGTTACTCTTGATCTCGACGACTTTAAAGCCTGCCAAAGTGCAGCTTGCGGGGTTTGTTCCGTGAGCGCTATCCGGCATGATGATCTTGTTCTTGTGAGTGTTCCCCTTCGCCTTATGATAGGCATCGATGATCTTCAATCCGGTGAATTCACCTTGCGCACCGGCTACGGGCTGAAGGGTGACGTTCGCCATCCCGGAGATCTCCGCCAGATCGTTCTGAAGCTCATAAAGCATGCTCAAAGCGCCCTGCAGGGTCTCTTCCGGCTGATAGGGATGAAGGTTGCTGAAACAGCTATGGCGTACAAGCTGCTCATGGACTTTGGGATTGTATTTCATGGTACAGGATCCGAGTGGATAGAGTCCCTTTTCGATGAAGTGATTTAATTGTGACAGTCCGATAAAGTGACGCATGCTATCCTGTTCACTGACTTCAGGAAGCTTCGCCATTTCTTTGCGCAGATAGCCCTGAGGAATAATCTGCTCGAGTGGGGTATCGATCTCACGTTTGGGAAGCGTGACGCCCTTGCGTCCGGCACTGTGCATTTCGAAGATCGTCTTAGGCATGGCTCACCTCCTTCAATGCATTCAGGAGATCCGTCATGGCAGCCTTGGTCTTCTTCTCCGTGACCGCGATCATAAGCTGATTTGGCTTGCCATAAGTTCCCATATTGAAGCCGGGATAGATTCCCTGGCAGACGAGCTTGGTAATTATCTGTCTTGCCGGGATAGGGGTATTGACTACGAATTCCTTAAAGAACTGAGCCTTGGGATAAACGAGCGAAAAACCCGGAAGCTTCGCGATCTCAGCAGCCAGCCAGTGTGCTTTCTGCGTGGATTGAGTCGCCACTTCGACGAGACCTTCGCGTCCCAGCAGACTGAGATAGACCGTTGCCGCAAGCGTGCATAGCGCTTCGTTCGAGCAGATATTTGAGGTCGCTTTATCTCTGCGGATATGCTGTTCACGAGCTTGTAGGGTTAAAGCATAGGCGCGTTTCCCGTCTTTATCGAGAGTCCCGCCGACGATACGTCCGGGCATCTGACGAGCCATATCGAGTTTCGAGGCAAAGAAACCAAAGAGCGGTCCGCCCATATACATGCTGTTGCCCAACGCCTGACCTTCACCCACGACGATATCGGCGTGATATTCGTTCGGGGCGCTGAGGACAGCCGCGCCGATCGGATCGATAGCGGCGATGAACAAGGGCTTATCCTGGCTGTGAATGATGCTGTCCAGAGCGAACATTTCTTCCAGATTCCCGTAGAAATTGGGGCTCTGAATGACAACGCTGCCGATCTCCGCGCTCATCATTGTTTTCAGGGCTTCGAGATCCGTCACACCGTCCTTTTCCGGAACGGTGAGGAGTTCGATCCCTGTTCCCTCGGTATAGCTTCTGATCACTTTGACATATTCAGGATGAAGCGTCGCGGGGAGGATCGCTTTGAGCAGACGGTTCTTGCGCACAGCCATGAGGATGGCTTCCGCGATGGCAGTAGCTCCGTCATACATTCCAGCATTGGCGATCTCCATGCCCGTAAGCTCGCAGATCATTGTCTGATATTCATATATGTATTGGAGAGTTCCCTGGCTGACTTCCGCCTGATAGGGGGTGTAGGCTGTATAGAACTCCGGACGGGACACGATCGTATCCACTGCCGCGGGAACAAAATGATCATAGACTCCTGCTCCGAGGAAGGAATTTGCAGTCTGTGAGCAGGTGTTCTGACAAGTTTTTTCGTTGATCAGGGCAGAGATCTCCAATTCGCTGAGAGGTTCCGCCAGATTAAGGCTGTGATTGAGCCGAAGACCTTCCGGGATCGCTTTGATGAGGTCTTCAAAACGCGCCGCTCCGATCCGGGCAAGCATCTCTTGCCGTTCGGCATCGGTATTGGAAATATAAGGCATGGTTATCTCCTTTATCCTTATCCAATTATTGTTTTTTCTCAATTCTGCCAAACTATCGAATTATGTCAATGGAAAAGACCACCCTTAGTCTCATTCCTAATATCAGGACTGCTTCCGGGTATCATCCCGGTATCATTTCCTGTCATGACAGGAAATGATACCGGGATGATA